>JASFWU010000327.1:0-3517 GCA_050049035.1 Akkermansiaceae bacterium
TTCAAAACCATGAACAGGACCTCTGTTCATGAGAAGTAATGACCGGTTCCCCGCCCCCCTGACTCCCCACTGACAACTATGGAGATCGAGCAGACCGTCGCGATTGTAATCTCCAAAACAAACACTTAATCCCGAGTGCAGATTCGGAGATTCCTGATCCACCCCCCAAAGATGTGATCGTTCCGCAAATGTCCCGTCACCTTGATTCAGATACAACAGGAAGTGCAGTGGTTCCGGCGATTCATCCACCACGCTCACATAGAGATCGGCATCACCATCATTATCGATGTCTCCCCAAGCCGCCCCGTTGCTTGAGGTGACTTGATCGAATCCGGCAAGCTCGCTGACGTCTTCGAAGGTTCCATCACCCCGGTTGCGATAAAGTAGATCAGTTGATCGATAGCGCGTCACAAAAAGATCGGGCCAACCGTCCTGATCAAAGTCGGCCACGGCAGCTCCTCCGGTCATTACTTGAGGAGCCAGTTTCACCCAATCCGGCGGTGGAGCCCATTGTTGGTAGTCGATCCCGGAATCCCCCGTGACATTTACAAAACCACCTTTCGAAGCGGAGCCCAACGAGCAGGAAGCCAGGACGAGAGCGACAAGTCTGGCGCCCTTGAACTGCCTGGTCACCTCCTTCATCGACGCGACAATCTGAAATCTGTTGCCGGTCCTGTCCACGCAAAACTCCCTTGCCAATCCCGAACCGGGCCGGAAAACCCGAACCTTCTGAATTGATCTGAAAGCGTATTCGCCTTTTGATACCCAGAACGGAAATTTGCTTTAACACACACATGAACACCAATTTTTCACACACCTTCCCGGGATGGATGACCTGGCTTGTTTTGTCGCTGGCCTTATGCCCTGGTCTTCGGGCCGATACCCTGACCGATGCCCGAATCAGCGAATTCCTGACCACAAACGATGACGGGATCAGAGACGAAGATGGCGACCGGGAGGACTGGATCGAAATTAGAAACAGCTCGGGAGTGACGGGAGATCTCGAAGGGTGGTTTTTGACCGATGATCCGAATGACCTGACCAAGTGGACCTTTCCGGCCATCGAAATGGCGGCCGATGACCTCCTTGTCATTTTTGCCTCGGGCAAGGACCGGCGAGTTGCCGGGAGCGAACTTCACACCAACTTTCGTCTTCAGAGAGAAGCGGGTGGCTATCTGGCTTTGGTCAAGCCGGATGGAGTGACCATTGCCAGCGAGTATGCCGATTACCCTCAACAGTCTGCCGACATCGCCTACGGACAGAGTCTCCAGGGAGCTGTCCCGACCACCTTGGTTCCGGTCGGAGCGCAGGCGAAGTGGCATGTTCCGTCCGGCCCGGTGGCTGATTGGACGACCACGTCCTTCGATGATTCGGGATGGAATACCGGGGCAACCGGCATCGGCTTCGACAATCCCGGAGGAGACTACATTCCCCTCATCGGAGCAGGTGGCAATACGCGCTCCGAGATGTTGAATCAGAGCTCCACCGTTTACATCCGCATCCCCTTTGAGGTCGAAAACCCTGCCACCATCAGCAACCTCGTTCTTCGCTTGAAGTGGGAGGATGGATTTGTGGCACATCTCAACGGGACCGAATTTCATCAGGAAGCAGTCTCGGGAACACCGGCATGGAACTCCAACGCCATCGGCAATCGAAACGAGCAGGATGCTCAAACCTTTTTCGATTATCCGGTCGACGCCGGCAGCCTCGTCCCCGGCACCAACATCCTGTCCATTCAAGGGCTCAACAATGCCAGCGGCAGTGTGGACCTTTTGTTTGTCCCGGAATTGGTGGCCACCTCTCAAGATCCCGACAATTTTGAAACAGGATACTTCACCGAACCCACTCCCGGAGCAACCAACACCCTGCGCTACGACGGGCTTGTCAGCGATACCAGCTTCAGCGTGGACCGCGGGATCTTCAACTCCGCCTTTGACCTGGAAATCACCACCCTCACGGAAGACGCCACCATTCACTACACCACTGACGGGACCCTCCCAAGCGAGACCTCTGGTCAGGTCTACACCGGTCCGATTTCGATCGATGGCACCACGGTGGTTCGCGCCATCGCATTCAAGGAAGGATACCGATCCACCAATGTCGACACACAAACCTACCTCTTCCCGGACGACGTTCTGGGGCCTCAGTTTGCAGAGGCATTGACATCGGTTCCCATCATCTCACTTGTGACCCAAAGGCACTATGACCTGCGTCTGATGTCGGTTCCTTCGACCTCCGCCCTCCCGTCACAATTTGTCGACCCTCCTGAAGGTTCACAGGTCGTGGTGGCACGCGTGAACGGACAACTGCACATCAGGATCATCGATGTTCACATTCGCAGAAACCAGGAGAGCGACCGTTTCGATTACCAGACGGTGATCGACCGATCGGAAAGCCAGATCGCGAACGGAGCGGCAAAATCCGAACTCATCTCCCTCATCAACCTCATACCCTTTCCCGACGCAGCGACCATGTCGCCCGAGAGGCAACGAGAGATCATTCAACTCGCGGTGACCGCCACCGGCCACAATCCGAGGATTCCCTTTCTCCAGGATGGTGCCAATGACTACATTGAAAACCGAACATCGGTCGAAATGATCTACCCCGACGGAAGCTCCGGCTTTCAGGAAGATGCCGGAATCTCCAACTTTGGTGGGGGGTTCACCAACTTTGCCAAGAAGAGCTTCCGGCTCTACTTTCGAAAAAAATATGGTGCGGCCAAACTGAGGCATCCGGTTTTCGATGGATTCGAGTATGCCAATTTCCCTCCGGTCGATGAGTTTGACGCGATCGATCTACGAAGTGGTTCTCATGACATGGCAATGCGTGGAGCATACATGGCTGCTCGCTTCGTTGACGACTCCATGATCGAAATGGGTCAACTGGCACCTCATGGTCGCTATGTTCATGTCTATCTCAACGGTCGATTCTGGGGACAGTATCACCTCCGTGAAAGATGGAATGCCGACATGGCTTCGAGCTACTTTGGCGGGGAGAAAGAGGACTACGATGCGATCGCCGCGAACAACAGCGGGATGGAGTTTCAGATCGGCACACCTTACGACGGCGATGCCACCTTTTGGAACCAGACACGATCCCGCCTGCTGGGCGCAAACCCCTTTGCCAATGCGGCCGGGCATATCGACATTCCCAATGTCATTGACTTCATGCTTTTGTGGACCAGTGGAGAATGTGAGAGCGAATTTCGGGCGTTTGGTTCGAGCTCCCAGAATGTTCCCTTCAAGTTTATGATGAGGGACCCCGATGGATTCATGCCCAACGGGGGCTGGAGCCATGTTCACGCCGTCACCCACAACGGCCCGCTTCAAGCCATGACCGAATTCCGCACCGGCGGGAATCCCGACTATAACATTCTGCTGGCCGACCGGATCCACAAACACTTCTTCAACGAAGGTGCATTGACTGCCGAGAAGAGCATTTCGCGCCTGCGACGTCGCTTCGAGGAAATGCAACCTGGGTTCCCCGCCGAGGCTCAACGATGGAACTATCAAACGGT
>JASFWU010000328.1:0-3512 GCA_050049035.1 Akkermansiaceae bacterium
ATTTTCGTTTCGGGCAAGGCGTGACGCGGGAGTTAGTCAGGACCAACGACCAAGGAACAACGAAGGTCGCAACGAAAAGGCTCGCAGCCCGACAGGGTTCTTTCATGTCTGCCCGGCGGAGCCGCTGGTTCAAAAATTTAGTCCCAACACGAACGCTCAATGGGGATTTTTCAGACGGCCTCTTAATCCGCCAAGGTCATTCCGTCGGCGGCAAAGCGGATCTTCTTCCCCTTCTCACTTCGCTCATCCAGTTCCTTGAGAGTGAAGCGGGTGCTTTTGATAAAGGGCGCTTCGCCTTTCACCCAATGTCCGTAGGTCGTCACCACAAAGGTGCCGTCGGGAAGAAGCTCGACTCCCGGGTAGGTGGTATCGTGACCTTTTTTGTTATCGAAAAGACGGACCAGATATTGCCCCGGCTTTCCATTCACGAGGTCATCGTAGGTTCCCACCCAGCCCACACATTCTCCATCGGTCTCAGGAATGATGCGCCCTTGGGCGTAACGGCCGCGAAAGACGATCAACAAGCGACCGTCCTTCGCGTAACAGCAGGTGTGACGATCGCCGGTCAAGGCCAGCGGAAGCTCGCGCGGCTTGCTCCAGGTCTTTCCTTCATCGTTCGAGGTCATGAGGTGTGAGTTTTTTACCCGCTTGTTCTCGCGCAAGGGCATCGCGAGTTGTTTCCCATCCGGCGAACGGATGATTCCGGGTTCGCAAAGATGAACCGCGCTGTCCTCTTGAAGAACCCGGGGAAAAGACCACGCCAGACCACCATCCGTGGTGTTGGTTTGATAAAGCCTGAAGGAGCGCGGCTTTCGGAGCTTGGGAGGAGACTCAAAGAAGCGACCATCGTCATGAAAAAGACAGAGGTAGTGACCGGGCCCTGTTTTGAGGGAGGCGTGACACCCCATCACGACAATGCCTCCCCAGTCGCCCGCCTTCTTCAATTCACTCCAGGTCTTGCCCTCATCCTCAGTCACCGCAAACCGGGCGGGATGGAGACCAGACCACATGATGATGCGCTTCTTGCCATCAGGCCCGGTCATCCGGTGTAGGGTCGGCACTTCCCGCGAGGTGGCCCAGGACGCTGGCGTAGGCAAACGCTCGCTCCACGTTTTTCCGCCGTCGACACTCCGCTTGTAGACAATCGGACCCTTTCCGTGACCCTTGGGATAAACCGCCAGGATGGTCTTGCCGTCATCAAGCAGACAAGTCGAGACATGCCCGAGATACTGGCCCTTTTCGCGATCAACAACAACCTGGCGCTCCTCCTCCCCGGCAAGATCGATGAAGGTGACTTCAGGTTGGCCATTTAAGCAAGCCAACGACAAGGCGAGACATCCCAATGATTTCATCCTCATGGGGACGGGAGATCACCGGGCGATCTTACAGAGGGGAAAGGTGCGAAAGCCAGATCCGAAGCAATCTCACACCTTCCACTCTCCACGGTAGTCACGCGTGAGCCATTCTTTCGGGTGCTTGGATCCCTTGGCAAAGGTGCACTCAACCGGACTCCATTGGATGTCGGTGTGATGGCGGTAGGCCAGATTCATGAGGTGCGCCACGTTGATCGACCTTGCTCCAATCACGGCGCTGGTGATCGGCTGCTTGCGCGACTTAATGCAATTCAGGAAATCCCGAACGTGTCCGGGCGATTCGTAGAGCTTCACTTTCGCATCCTTCAGATAAGCTTGCTCGGCCTTGTCGAGAGCGGCGCCAAGATTTCCTTTCCGCCCAATCTTGGATGCCACTTCCTTTCCGTCGACCTTCAAGGAAAAGCCACCCCGGGCCAACTGGATCTCGCCATTGCTGCCCACGAGGTGCACCCCGATGCCCTGGCCGTGCGTGATGGTGATGTCGTCGTAAACAACCGCGGCACCTTTGGTGTCTCCTTGATTCGCCGGCTTTTTCGCTCCGGTCGGTCCCGACTCATCCTTGCCGAGGGCCCACTGCACGATGTCGAGATGATGGGCGCCCCAGTCGTTGACCTGGCCACCAGCATATTCGTAGTAGTCACGCCACTTGGGGAAATGACGATGAACGCCACGCGGCGAGAGGATGGAATTGTAGTCTCGTTCAGGTGCCGGCCCCAACCAAAGATCCCAATCAAGACCCGGCTCCATTTTCTCACCGGGGAGATCACACATTTTTCCAGGTCCCCCGAAGTTCACAAAGCCATGGTCAATTTTTCCAATCACTCCGTTGCGCGCCAGCTCGCAACCGATGCGGAATTCGCGCGATGATCTTTGCTGCGACCCCGTTTGCACGATCCGACCGCTCTTCTTGACTGCTTCCATGAGAACCACCGACTCGCGAATGTTGTGGGTCAACGGCTTCTCGGCGTAGACATCCTTTCCGTTGGAGATCGCGGAGAGAATCTGAATGGTATGCCAGTGATCGGGAGTGATCACGACTACAGCGTCGATCGACGGATCCGTGGTGATCTTGCGGAAGTCGTTGAAGGCCTTGCAGTCCTGGTTCTTGTAAAAATCATCGACAGTCTTCTTCCCTTTCGCGCGGCGGTTGGAATCGACATCGCAAACCGCCACCACCTTGACTTCCTTCTCCTTCAAAAACTGTGAGAGAAGCGGAGCGGAACGACGCCCGATACCAATCACGCCGACGTTGATCTTTCCGTTGGCATCCGCTCCCAGAAGACGGGAAGGAAGAATCATCGGCATTCCCAGAAGGCCCGAACGTTTTAAAAGCTGGCGTCGTTTGATCATGGTTCGTGAATGATAGACCGCCTTGGTGTCTCGACAAGCCGACAGTGGCTGATAACTTCCGACACCGTCATGAAAATCGCGATCCCGCTTCTGCTCCCTGTTTGCCTCCTCACCGGAGTCCTGGCGCTTGCCAAAAAAGAAGCCAAGCCGCAATCACCGGTCGTCCAACCGGTCTCGGAACAGCTTCGCAAGGATTTCAAGCTGGCTCCCTTTTACAAGAAGGCCCTCGTGATCGAATCCTTCCCCATTCTTTCGTCCGAGAAGGTTCCCGACGCTGCCTTGTATGAAGCGGGCCACGTCATTCAGACGATGCTCAAGAACCGACCCGACATTCTTCGTGAGCTGGGCAAAAACCGGATTCGCTATTCCATCATGTCGGTGAACGAGCGCACTTGCGACATCCCGGAACACTCCGACCTAACCCCGCCGGCTTATTGGAATCGACGGGCCCGCGGACTTGGCTCGACTCCGCAACGCCCTTCGGTGTCCTGCGGCGAAGAGAATCTCCTCGCGAATGCCGGCGATCCCTACTCCACGGAATCAATCTGCGTTCACGAGTTTGCCCATGCCATTCACGACACTGCACTCAAGACCCTTGATCCAACTTTCGACCGTCGCCTCAACGAGCTCTACAAAAGGGCTCTCGCCAAAGGGCTTTGGAAAGACAAATACGCCGCCACCAACCGACACGAATACTGGGCGGAAGCGGTGCAATCGTGGTTTGGCACCAACCGGGAAAACGATCACGACCACAATCACGTCAACACGCGTGCCGAGCTCATCGCATAT
>JASFWU010000329.1:0-3507 GCA_050049035.1 Akkermansiaceae bacterium
TGCCAAAGCTCTTCCGGGGCGGCGTTTCACCAAAGAAAGCCCGCGCAGTGGTTGGCTCTATCTCGACACCTGGTACGTTATCGGGCCCTGGGAAAACGACTCCAAAGTCAACTTCGAGAAAAAACACCCGCCCGAGCAGGTCATTGACTTCGACGCCCAGTATCTCGACGGCAAGTATGCCGACCAGCCTAGCCATCGTGATCACATTCTAAAGTGGGAGTTTTATCAAAGCGATTCCGTTCGCTGCCAACCGCCCCGCGTTTATGGCGCCAGCACCTATTATGCCTTTACCGAGCTCTGGTTCGAACAAGAGCGGGACATGCTCATCGCAGTTGCCTCCGATGACGCCGCAAGCATGTGGCTCAACGATCAAATCGTCTGGGCTGACACCGGTCAGTCTTCCTGGTCATTGGGTGAAGGCTACCGTCGCGTCCGATTCCGAAAAGGTTTCAACACCCTTCTCGTCCGCATCGAAAACGGCCCGGTTCACTGCGTCTGGTCAGTTCTTCTCTGCCCGCCGGAAGTGATGGATCAGTAGAATCTCCATTCGCGAGGATTTGCGGAGATCGCCAACCTTTAGCGATTCCCCTACTCCGTCTTCACCGGGTCGGGCTTGCGTTTGGGAAGTTTCATGGGGGACTGTTCCATCATCTTGAGAACCTCCTTGAGGCCACGTTCAAGCTGCGGGTCCCGTCCCTCGATGACCGCTTGCGGATTGTTTTCGACAACGATATCCGGCTCCACTCCTTTCCCCTCGATGATGTAGCTACCATCGGTGTCGTTGGTGGCCTGCAGCGGGACGTAAACCGTTCCACCATCCAATAATGGTCCCCGGCTTGAAATCCCTACCACCCCTCCCCACGAGCGCTTGCCAATCAAGGGCCCGAGCCCGGCCTTGCGGAAGCGATGGGGAAAGATGTCTCCGTCGGAAGCCGAAGTCTCGTTTACGAGACAGACCTTATGACCATGAAACACCGTGGCGGGATAGGTTTGGGGTTCGTCGCTTGAGTATCCAAAGCGCGTTCCCAGCAGTTTGGTATCGAGCCGCTCGATGATCCATTGGGACACGTTGCCACCACCGTTGCTCCGAACGTCGACAATCATGCCCTCTTTTCGCATTTGCGGGTAGAACCACTTGATGAATTCATAAATCCCCGGAGCTCCCATGTCCGGAATGTGAAGGTAGCCCACCCTCCCGTTGCTCATCTTTTCAACCTTGGCCATGTTGCCCAAGACCCAGTTCAAGTAGAGCAGGTTCTCTTCCGATTCCACCGGGCGATAAGTAATTTCTCGCGCGCCTTCAGCGACCGGCTTGTCGTTGACCGTGAGCACGACGGCACCGGTCTTGTGTTGCAGAAGTCTGTAGGGATTGTCGGTTCCTTCAAGGGGTTCACCATCAATCGCCAAGACATAGTCACCTTCGTTCACATCCACTCCCACCTCGGTGAGCGGAGAGCGGTATTTCTTCTCCTCGTTGTGGCCACGCAAGATCTTCGCAATGCGGTAACGGTTGGCGTTGGGATCGAGCTCAAATCTGGCACCCGGCAAGGCAACCTTGGGGCGCTCAGGTATCTCGAAATCGCCACCCTCGATGTAGGCATGCCCCACATTGAGCTCCGAGATCATTTCCCCAATGATGTAATTGAGGTCGGAACGATGCGCGACGTGTTTGACGAGGGGACGGTATTGATCACCAATGGCCTTCCAATCAAATCCATGCATGTTCTTCACGTAAAAGAAGTCACGGAAGCGCCGCCAGACCTCGTCATAAACGGTCAACCATTCCTCTTTCGGATTGCGATCAAACATGAGTCCGGAAGTGGAAACGACCTTCTTCTCGGGTGCACTTGGCTTGGCGTCATAGCGCGCGAATTTCCCATCAACCCGCACCAGGATCTTCTTTCCGTCGGATGAGAGACGCCATCCACCCGCTCCTTCCACGAAGGGCTTCGACTCTCGCTCCTTGAGATCGAAAAGATGCAGCGCACTCTTTTCCTGGCTTTTTCGGCCGTAAAATCCCGAACCCGAGGTGGAAAAGAACAGGAAGTCCTTCGTTGCTTCCAGTCCCCGGATGTTGCCGGTTTTGACCGGAACACGAATGCTTCTTTGCGCAAGACCATCAAAGTCGATCGAGATGACTTCCTTCTTCCTCTCGCCCTTTGCTTGCTCGTCCTCCTCTTCAACTTCCTCCTCGCTTGCCACTTCGTCCGACTGTGGTCCAAATGGATTCTCAACATCTTTCCTCAATGCGAGAGCGTAGATCTGACGGTCATGGCTCCCGGCGTAGTTCCATTCGATGGAAGAGATTTGCGGAGCGAATTCACGACGTGAAAGATAGTAAAGATAGTTCCCCTCGGGGTCCCAGGTCGGCGAGTCGACATCGAAATGGGGATCCGTGACCGCCCTTAGCTTACCATCGGAAACTGACCAAATGTGAAGACGGTCAAAGCCATTCGCTTCGTCCATCGTGAAAGCCAAATGGCCGCCACATCCCGACCAAGAGTAATCGTAGATACCACCGCGAGGTGCATCCACAATTTGCGTCACCGCCTTCGTTTCAACCTTGAGGACAAACAACTTCCCGTCTTTGTCCGAGTAGGCCAGACGCTCCCCGTCAGGTGACCACTCCGGTGCACTCAGCATGACCTTGTGATCAGTGGTCAGTGCTTCGGGTTCACCACGGCCACTTTGATCGATGAGGTAAATCTGTTCCTCGCCTGAGAGATCGGAAATGAAAGCGATCGTTTTGCCATCAGGAGACCAGCGAGCATGTTTGTCGTGAGCGTTGGATGAGTTGGTCAGGTTGCGGGTGTTCCCCTTCTCCACCGGCGCCGTGAAGACATCCCCACGGGCTACGAAGAGGGCTCGTTCTCCTTTTGGGGACAACCCGTAGCTCTCGATGTTCTTTTCAGCAGATCGACGGGACGGACGGGTCGCCAAGCCATCGTCGGGAACGGTGATCGAGAGACGGGTTTCTTTGCGAGTCTTAATGTCGTAGATGGCCAGGCCGCCATCGATCTCGAAAACAATGCGTGACTTGCTGTCCGATGAGGGCCAACGCACATCCCGTTCTTTATGATCGGTAAGCTGCTCTGACTTCTTCGATTGACGATCATAACGATACAGGTTCAGTCGTCCTCCGCGATCCGAGGCAAAGTAGAGCTGCTCTCCGATCCACATCGGGTCACGCTCAGTTCTGCGGCTGTTATCGATCGGAGTCGCTTTGTTGGTCTCAAGATCAAAGATGTAGAGATCCTGGGCCCATCCACCTTCATAGCGTTTCCAGGTTCGGAAATCCCGGAAAAGCGGAGAGTAAAGAAGCTGCTTTCCATCGGGAGAAAAATCGCCCGCTCCGGAGGTCGGCATGGGCAGCATTTTCGGCAATCCGCCCGTGACACTGACCGTGTAAAGCCCGGTAAGCGTTTTTCCCCCATCGGCATCGCGCAAGGATCGGAAGAGGACGCGTTTCCCGTCCGGACTCCAACTGTAAACCTGATGGTCATACCC
>JASFWU010000054.1:0-11477 GCA_050049035.1 Akkermansiaceae bacterium
GCAGACGTGGAGCACCAAGATTCCCGTTCGAAAGAACGACCAATAGGTTTGCTTCCTCGCCCCCCTGGAATTGATAGAAACCCCCTCATTCCTCAATGGTCTCATTTTTCAAAACACTCTTCCCGTACGAGCGAAAACGCTTCAAGGTCCGGAAAGATGAAAAAGACCCTCCTCATTCTTTTGAATCTGGTTGTCTCTTTTCAATGCAATGCCACGACGACCTTCACCGAAGAAAAGATCCTCTTTCGGAACAAGTCACCAGGTAAGCCACTCGTTGCCGACCTCGACCAGGACGGTGACCTCGATGTCATCCTGAGTGGGTCTGCCGGGATCTTCACCCTCGAAAACATCGACGGTTCCGGAACCTTCGGATCCCAAACTTTTGTGGGAATCGGTCGCGCCGATCTCGTCGCAGATTTCGATGGCGATGAACGCCTCGATCTCATCGTGCAGTATCCTCCGTCTCCCACCAGCACCACCCGGGTCATCGCCTGGCATCGCAATCTCGGACCGGGTGCCGGATTCTCCCCGGCAAATGTGATCAGGGCCGGAGAGCGGTTTCCCGATTTGTATCCTCCTTACGATGTTGATGGTGATGGTGATCCCGACCAAATCTGGTTCGACGGATCCAACGACCGGCTGGAGTGGGCCGAGAACACCGATGGCACCGCGACGAGCTGGGCTCTTCCTCTACCGCTTCTCGAATCTCTGGACATTCTTTCGTCACGACTCGCAGACGTAACCGGAGATGGCATCCCGGACTTTGTGGGACAGGACTGGAAGGGAACCGGCATCGCAAGCGACGATGATATCGTTGTTTTTCCCGGGTCTCAGCACGACACCCCTGAGCTTTGGGCCAGCCGTTGCTGTTTTGCCCGGGCAACGAATTCTTGGGCTTGCCAATCTGGATGGTGACGGAGATTTGGACCTCATTGTCCCGGGAGCGAACCCGGGTGATCTGGCCTGGCATGCCAACAATGGTTCCGGGGCATTTGGCAACGCCCTCGCTTTGAGCAGTGGCAGCAGCAGTGAGCCGGAAAACATCAACGTCATCGACATGGACGGCGACAATGATCCTGATGTTATCTTCTCGGTCTTCTTTGACGACGTCTTCTGGGTCGAGAATACCGACGGCAATGGAGACTTTGCAGCTCCTGTTTCAGTCGCGACACCCGAGGAAACATTCGACAACGTGATCGTGGGTCAACTGACCGGCGACCTCAATCCCGAGGTTCTCACCACCGATGATCTCACTCTCCAGCTTCATCCCAACAACAACGATGCGGGTTCATTCGGACCGCCACTTGTTCTTGTCGAAGCGATTGACTGGGCCAACGACGTTGATGCCGCCGATCTCGACGGTGACGACTTTCCCGAGATTGTTTTTGCCACGAACGGCGGAAAGCTGTTTTGCATTCCCAACCTCGGAGACGGATTTTTTGATGGAGCCGCGGAAATCAGGGACGGGCTTGGCGATACCGACCGGATCGATCTCGTCCAGGTGGATGGTGAAGGAGGCCCCGATTTGTTGACCCTGTCGTTAAACGACGAAAATGTCCGATGGCTTGATGGGACGGGCCCATGCACCTTTGGCCCACCAGTGGGAATTGAAACAGCTTCGGCCAATCCAAAATCCATGGCACTTGGTGATCTTGATGGCAACGGGAGCCTGGATCTTGCAGTTGCCCTGCGGGGAACGGACCGGGTGGCGATTTACCTGCAAAACGCCACCACTGGTCTCTTTTCCAAAACCGTTCTCCCCTTTCCGCTGCCCGATGTTGAAGCGGTGGCCATTGGGGAAGTCAACGGAAGCCCGGGCCTCGATCTGGTCGCCGTCACACCCTTTCCGGACAACACGGTTTACCTTTTGACCAATAATGGAAGTGGCTCCTTCTCGGCTCCGGTACCAATCGGTACCATGTCCGGATCAGTTGACGATGTGAAGATCGTCAATATGGATGACGACAGTGATCTCGACGTGATTGCCTTTGAAAGTGATGGAGCGAGAAGCAATGTCCTTTGGTTTCCGAATAATGGCTCGGGTGCTTTCGGCCCTGCCAATCTCGTTTTTGATATCAGTGCTGGCGTCAGAGGATTTGCGGTGGGAGACCTGGATAACGATGGTGACACCGACTTCGTGACTGCCAATAGCACCCTTGATGGGTCGCGGTGGCATGAGAACGACGGAACCGGCAACTTTCCCCTGTCTGGTGAGAGACTCGGTCAGGATTCTTTGAGTAGCCCGAACGATGTGGCCTTGGTCGACGTCGACAACGACGGTGATCTCGACATCGTCAATTCCTCACGCTTCCGGGGAATCATCGGTTGGTATGAAAACCAGCTGGGCGAAACACCTTTAATCCAGTGGGCCAAAAGCTACGGACTACGGGGAGCCGATCTCGAGCCTGATTCGGATTCGGATTCGGATCGAGACGGCTTGAAACTCTACATCGAGTTTTCCTGCAATTTGAACCCGACCGCAGTGGATGGAAGTGTGGTGGCTCTCGATGGTGATTCGGGGCTTCCCAACCTTTACTTTACCATCGCAGCGAATGGCTCGGTAAGGGCACGCGGCTCGTTCATCAGGCATCGCAACTGGCAGGAAGTCGGCCTCACCTACACCATCGAGCGAAGCCCTGATCTGGGTCAAAGCTCGTGGATTCCTCTGGCCCCGGGTTCGGCCTTCACCATTAACGACGACTACCAGCGAGTGACCTTCAATCGCTTTATCTCTGGTCGGCCGGTTGAGCACTTTCAACGGTTGCGGATTGAATACGAGGCGCCCGGCCCTTAGATCATCAGTTTTCATATTGCCAGACACCCTGGAACCAGACAGCTTTTGGGGATGAAATGTGCCATGGGAACAAGCTTGGGACTCTCTCTTCGCGGTCATCTCTACCAGTGAAGCTGCCACCATCTTCAGCCAGAACTTTGGCGGTGGGAGTGGCGCTCTCAACGGGACCGCGCCCACGACCACAACCGGAGGAGCCACCTGGGTCGCCGGAGCTGCCTATAATGTAAATGGTTCGGTAGCTGGTGCGGGTGCGGGCGACTCTGCAACTCTGAGCTTTGTTCCTGCTGACGGGCTTATCTACGTCCTGGACGCCTCTTTCGGTGCCACTACCTATGGTTCTCCCCCTGACAATGATTGGTTTGCGATCGGCTTCGCAAATGGCCAGACGTCCTCAACTGGCAGCGGGAGTCGCTTTATCAACGGGAGTGTCATTGGTTCACCCTGGATGTTGCAACGGGGTCCTGGCGGAGGGGTCGGGCAAACCTTCCTTGGCAATGCCACCTCCGGCACTCAAAACGGCGAGCCTTGGACTGCCGAAACCGGATTGTCCGGGGGAAGTGCCGATCTCCGCATTGTTTTGGACACCACCGGAGGAGCTGGCAACTGGACCGCTACCTTTTTCGCGAGACCCACCGGTGCCCCCACTTTCAGTGAAGTCAGGGCGACCCAGACACTCGTCAGCGAGAACATTAATTCAGTCGGGATCGCCCGCTCCAGTGGAGACATCAGTGGAACGATCACCAGCTTTTCGCTGACGACAATCCCCGAGCCTTCCTCGCTTTTGCTTCTGGGATTCGGGGCGGCAACTGCCCTTCGCCGCCGTCGTTAAACAAGCGATACCCTAAGGTTCCATCTTCTTCACCGCTTTCCAAAAGCGCTCGAAGTCGCCATCGCACTTCTGGATCAAGGCGGTGAACCGGGGCACTCCGGCCTCGTAAGTGGTAAAGGAATTGAGTCGGGCGTTGTTGATCGGTTCTTCGATCCATGACTTGAGTCCGGTCCCCCAACTGGTGCGGAGCTCTCGCAAGCGTTCCTTCAGTTTTGCGATCTCCTTCTCCTTCAGATTGCGTTTCCGGTCGTCGCTCACGCGAGATTGATAGATCTCCTTGAGCCGAACCGAAGTTCCTCCGATCGCATCCCGGGCCTGCGAAATTCGATCGAGCCAGCGCTCGTATTTCCCGATGAGCTCCGAACGACCGGTGTGAAGGAACCACCGCCTCACCCCCTCCCGGGCCACGGCTTCCGCGAGGGCCTCGTTGAAGGCGGTCTGGCCGGACCGGTAATGTTTCTGGTGAACCAGCTCATGCAGGATCAACTCGACGTAACCGACCTCCTCACGCCCGACAAAGGTATCCATGACGGGATCGCGAAACCACCCGAGAGTTGAAAAGGCATCCACCCCGTTCACCCAGGTCTCGAGTCCTTGCTTTTCCAATAGCACGATCTCTTTGTCCGCTTGCTCCTTCTTAAAGAAACCCCGGTAGTCCTGACGGCCAATCAGGGGATACCACCATTGTTTGGGCTCCATGGACAACTTGGGTGAAGCATAAACCACCCAAACGAGATGCTTCCGGCCAATCTCGCTGTAGACTTCGTAGCTGCCGTTTGTTGGTAATTGCAACTCATCTTGGGCAAACTTCAAAAGACGTTTCGTGAGCTGGAGGCGGGCGCGTAACTTCCCGTCTTCAGTGGTGGCGATGACCCGGTCGATTGGCTTTCGCTTTGAGAGAACCTCGATCTGTCCTCCGACCGCCTGGCTGTAGAATCCAACCGTCCGGCAACCGGAAAGAAGCAGGGCAGCCAAGCAAACGAACTGACAAGTTCTCTTCACTTCACTGATTTGATCCATTTCACCAAGGCCTGAACCTCATCCCTGGAAAGATTCAGACTCGGCATCGCGGGCGGATATCCGACCGGGGCTTCGGTCAGTGGATTACTGATGGCCCGGGCGAGATACTCGTCGTCTACGACCACCTCGATCTCCTTCCCCTCACGAATCACCTTTTGCTTTTTGCCGAAGATCCCCCTCAAGGATGGCCCCGCCAGCCTCGAGCCATCGAGGGAATGACAAGCGGCACAGACTGCCGCAAACTGGGACTTGGCGTACTTCATGGGTTCGTCCTTGGCTGAAATTGCCTTCGCAACCGATTCCTTGGCTCCCCCACCCTGATGCCGGATCATGGTATACCACGCCATGTTCTGATAAAGGGGAAGACCCTTAATCGCGACCTCGACCACCCACCCCACGTTTTCGTTGCTGTAGTTTTTCTGAGTGACATAGGGAGGAGAGTTATCGCGAATTCCAGGCACCTTGAGTCTGACTCTGCGACCATTTTTGCTGAGTCTCACACTCGTGACCTTCAACTCTTCGGTCGCAACATTCCTGCCCCCGTATCCCTTGGTTGGAATGTAGGTCCATTGCTTCATTGAAAAAGCCGCCTTCTTCAAGTCATCCGCCGAAATCTCATTGAAGAACTCCACCTCGAGACCACCGGGAATATCCCGGATGGCTACCATTTCATTGAAGTCAGACGGAAGCTCATCCGCCTTCTTGGGCGAGAGCCTTTGAAGCCCGTGGAGAGGCTTTGGCTTCTCGCCCTTCTTGGGCAAAAAGCGCCACAAGCCACCATCGCCAATATGGCCGATGTAGTAGTTCCCATCCGGTCCCTCCACGATGCGATTTGGCCCGGCGGTGAATCCCTTCTCACCTTTGGGGTCATGACCACCGGTATGCAGGAAGACTGCCCCTTGCCAAACACCTTCAACCTCTTCCAGAAAGACACGATTGATACGGCCGCGGGTGACGTCGCCGAAAAGCCAATGACCATTATAGACTGAAAGCGGTCCGGAAAGACCCTTCAATGCAATAGGCTGGCTGGGTGAACGGTTTACTAATCCCTGGGGAAGATGAACCGTCGGAGGAGTTTGGTAACGCGAGCCACCAACCACCGAATCAACATCCTTCGGCTGGAAGGCCGCGATGTTGGAGTCCTCACGCTGCATCAAGTAGTGCCCGTAGAAGGCACCTGGCTGCACCCGGATGAATTCATTCGAAGGATTAAACACTCCCTGGTTGTCGATCACGATCATCTCGCCATCCGGCCCGACTCCAAAACCATTGGGGGTCCGGTATCCTCCGGCCACATACGAGATATCGACCGACTTTGCCGTCTCCGATCCCGTGATCGGCCCCAGCAAAAAGGTGGATCCGCGTTTGGTCTTCGGATTCACGGTGACGTTGAACTCCCGGGCTCCTCCGATCCGGATGGAAGTGGAAAGGTTACCCGCCAGGAACACTCCTTCGTCCTTTTCAACGACTCCAAAACCGATGGTATAGGTGTGGAAGTTGGGCTGCGAAATTCCCTCGATCAGGACAACCTTTTCGTCCTTGGTGAAAACCCCGTCGCCATTGCGATCCTCCAGACGGGAGATCTTGTCCTTCTCACCCACATAGATCTTACCTCCAACAACGGCAATGGCGGTTGGTTCGTAAAGTCCGCCCATCAGGCGATGCGCCTTTACTTTGGAACGATCTGAATTTCCAACCAACCCGGTGACCTTGAAAACCTCTCCTTCAAGAAAAGGCGCCTTGTTTTGACGATCCGGGGTAAAAACCGTCACGTAGAGATCCTCACCTGAAAATGCCATCGCCGAAATCTTCAGCGAGACATCTTGTTCCGGGTAGAGATTCTCAAGACGGAACAAAGGATGGAGTTGGTCCTGAGCACCCACAATTTGGAAGGAGACGATCCACCATAAAAAAAGAAAGGACTGAAATGTCTGTCTCATCGTTTCAGGACACTGAGTTGTTCGGCGGCATCATCCAAGCACCGATCATGTGAACTCGTCCCATCTCTGAACTGGTCAAGCCATCGGGGCGATGCCAAGGTTTCGAAGTAATCTCCATGAAGCTGAAAGCACGTCTGGCCTTTGTCTTTTCCTCGTTCCTGCTCACCTCCCTGTCATCGGTCGCCAAGGACGGCCTCACCGGGGTGGTTGCCGGTTCGGACTACTATACTGTCCATCCGCTCTTTAACCCTCATCCGGTCGAAAACAGAAACTGGACGGTATCGCGATTTGGGCCGGTGGGCATCGGGATCGACCTCGTCGCCCCGAAGTTCACGATGAAGATCCGCAATGTGGAGAAGGGATCTCCGGCCGACGGGAAGCTTCAGCCCGGACAAATCATCCAGTCGATCAACGGTGAGGTTCTCAAGGACATCGACCCCCGCGAATGGCTCGGTCGCATGATCGCCAAGGTGGAAGCCGCCGATGGCAAACTGCTCTTCAAGGTGAAGGAAAAGGATGCCACCAAGACTGTCACCGTGACCATTCCCGCACTGGGAGCCTACAGCAAAACCTGGCCCCTCAACTGCAAGAAATCCGATCAGATCGTTCGCAACCTTGCCGACTATCTCGCCAAGAAAGGCAACCACGCCGGACCATCCACCAAGGGCCTTGGTCTTCTCTTCATGCTCTCAACAGGCGAGGAGAAAGACCTCGAAGTCGCCCGCGCCTGGGTCAAGGAACAGGTCGAGCAATACAAGGACGTCAAAGAGATCACCAGCAACTCCTACTACACCTGGAATGTCGGTTACGGCGGACCGGCTCTCTGTGAATACTATCTTCGCACGGGTGATGAATCGGTCATGCACCTCATCGAACTCCTCACCGATTACGCCAAACGCAGCATGTATAATGGCGGCTGGAGTCATCGCGGAGTCACCCTGACTTTCCCCTACATGGGCGGCGCCCATCTCAATGCCTGCGGCGTCCATGTTGTGACCTTTCTTCTCCTCGCCAAGGAGTGCGGAGCCAAGGTCGATGAATACACTCTGCAAACCGCCCTCAAACAATTCTACCGCTACGCCGGTCGTGGGAACACCCCCTACGGAGACGGCCTCCCCGAAATGAGCTTTGTCGACAATGGCAAAACGGGAGCTCTTGCCTTTACCATGGCGGCCGCCGCTTCCCTCACGCCCGAAGGAGAAAAGAGCGTTTATGCCAAAGCGCGCGACGTCTCGGCGGTGAAGAGCTTTTACTCCACCTCATGGCTCAATCATGGCCACACCGGTGGGGGCATCGGCGAAATCTGGAGAGGAGCCTCGATGGGATTGATGGCCGAGAAGAAGCCGGTCAAACATCGCGAGTTCATGAACAACCGACAGTGGTTCTACGACATCTCGCGGCGTCACGACGGTTCCTTTGGCGTCGTGGGAGGAGGGAGCCGATACGACAAGGAACTCTGGGGAACCGGCATGGCTCTGTCCTACACCGTGCCGCGCAAAACCCTCCGCATGACGGGTGCTCCTCCTTCAAAGTTCTCCAAGAAATACCAGCTCCCAAAACGTCCCTGGGGCACGGCTCTCGATGAAGAGTTCTACCGCCTCGACCCGGCAAACGGAACGAAACTCACCGCCGCCATGGTCGACGCGGAAAACCTGAAGGATCATTCTTCCTGGCCGATCTATCGAACCGTGATGGATCCCAAGGTCGACGACGAAACTCTCTTTCAATACGCCCACCATCCCGACCACGGCATTCGTCGCTACGCCGTCGATGCCATCTACAAACACAAACGGGACCATCTTATTCTCAAACTCCTTCAATCCAAAGATGTCCGGGCCCGCCACGCCGGCACCATTGCCATCTATGGCACCTTCAAACGAAGACCGATGGGAGCGGATCGCCTCACTCCGGAAATGATCAAACTCCTTGGCGCCATGATTCACGACCCGGAGGAATCGTGGTGGATTGTCTACAACGCCATCATGGCTCTCAATGCATCCGGCGCCAAAACGATCGAGCCTCACGTCGACCGCCTCGTTTACTGGCTCGAGCATGACGAATGGTGGCTCAACATGGCCGCGATGACGGTCTTGAACAAGGTGGTCACCGATCCAAAGCACTATCAACGGCTGATGCCGATCTACGGAAAGAAAATCATGAACAACCGTCGGGCCGTGCCTCTCGGCCCCCTCAATGCATTCACAGCTGCTCTCAAAAATGCTCCGCCCGAGGTGCAAAAGATGGGCGCGGAAATTTTAGAGAAAGCCTACGCTGGTTTTCCAAATGCCTACTCCGCTCCTGGTGGTGTCGACTTGCACTCGGCGGCCGATTACTTCCAGCGGACCCTCAATAGCGCCCTTGGCAAAGTGCCCGGTGGAATGGACGCTCTCAAGTCCATTCCCAAGCGAACTTCGGCGTGGCAGAAAAGCCGGGATGACGCCGATCTCTTCCAATACGATGGATCAGTGCGGGATCTGAAGGCCCTCCACGGCAAATGGAAAGTCATCGATCTTGTTCCGGTCATCGAGGGCTTCAAGCCTGACAAAAAAATGAACCCCGGAAAGCCGGTCTTCAAAGACCTCACCTTCCAGCCCGGCGGCAAGACCACGAATCCTTCCTTCATTTGGTCAGGGCAGCAATTGATCGATCTGGGACGGAATCAAATGCTGCTGATGGACTCCGCCACCGTTGACAAGGAAGTCTATCTTTTCATCGAAGCCGGCGGCTTCACCTCGGGCAAACCAAGCGACTGGCACCCGGGTTGGTATGTCCTGAAGAGAGCGAAGTAACGATCAAAGCCCTTTCCTGACGACATGTCCGACCTCGAATCCTTCCTACGTGATTCCCTCGAGGATTTCACCTTGAGTCGCTCCGAACGAAAGGAACTCAAAGTCCATCTTGCCGGGATTGCCGGTGATCGCACCGCGCAAGCCAAGGCCCGCCAGCTGGCTTTCAACCTGGCCAAGGGAGCGGTTGATGAGTTTGGAAAAATCGCTGCTCTCGACTGGTTGCAAGGTGTGATCAAACTCCTCTACGCGAGCGAGAATGAAATCAAGGCCGAGGCCTACTTCAGTCCAGGTGACGAATGCCTCCACCGGATCCGCCGTCTCATTGGCGAAGCCCGCCAGTCCCTCGACATCTGCGTCTTCACCATCACCGACAATCGCATTGTCCAACGACTCGAAGAAGCCCAAAAACGCGGCCTCGCCATTCGCATCATCTCCGACGACGACAAGTCTCTGGACCTCGGCTCGGACCTTGAGCATCTCGCGCGGATCGGAATCCAGTGCCGGCTCGATCGCACCACCGCCCACATGCACCACAAGTTTGCCATCGCCGATCACGACCTTCTTCTCAGTGGCAGCTACAACTGGACCCGCTCGGCCGCGACCGAGAACGACGAGAACATCGTCGTGACCAATAACCCGAAGATTGTCCGAACCTTCGCGAAGAAGTTCGAAGAGATGTGGGACCGGCTGGGTTGAAGTCCGACGTTACCCAATCATCTCGTGCATGACATGGCCGTGCACATCGGTGAGACGACGGTCGATGGAATCATGACGAACGGTCAGCTGTTCGTGATCAATTCCAAGGAGGTGAAGAGCTGTCGCGTGAATGTCGTGGACCTGAGTGACCTTTTTGGGGTCCTGCGGTTTGAACCCCCACTGGTCGCTTTCTCCGAAGGTTCCCCCTTTGATTCCGCCACCGCACAACCAGTTGGTGAAGACGAACGGATTGTGGTCCCTCCCCTTGCCACCCTGGGCACACGGCATGCGTCCAAACTCGGTCGTCCAGATGATCAGAGTATCCTCCAACATACCGCGCTGTTTCAAATCCTCGATGAGACCCGCGGCCCCGATTGCCATGCCATTGGCCAGCGGACCGTGGTCGCGTTTGACATCTTCGTGGGAATCCCAGTTTCGCCGCGGATGGCCGTTCTCGTTACCACTGAAGATCTGCACAAAACGAACCCCGCGTTCGAGAAGTCTTCGAGCAATGAGACACTTCCGGCCAAAGAACTCAGCTTCGGCCTTGCGATTGAGCTTTGAATCATCAACCCCGGGACCCTCGGGAGCGAGACCATAGAGATCCTTGATGTATTGAGGCTCGCCTGTGACATCAAGAGCTTCGGTGGCGCTCAGCTGCATCTGTGCCGCCAGTTCGTAACTGCGAATCCGGGCGGCAAGACGACTGTCGCCCAGTCGCCCGGCGGCATGACGTTGGTTCAGCCGCCGCAATGCAGACAAGCCATCCTGATCGGCTTCGGCAGAAATGCTGGCAGGACGATAAAGATCGTTGATGGGAGTCTTGCTTCCGGGACGAATCACCGTTCCCTGGTGTTCCGCCGGCAGAAACATCGAGGACCAATTCTTCACCCCGTTCGAGGCCAGGCCACGATGATCGGGGAGCACGACGAAGGCAGGCAGGTTTTCATTTTCAGAACCAAGCCCGTAGCTCACCCAGGAGCCCGCACTGGGGAAACCAGGTCGATTGAAACCGGTCGTCTGCAGAAGTGTCCCCTGGCTATGCACCCCGGTTTGGCCCACCACGTTGTGAACGAAGGCCATGTCGTCGACATGCGCGCCCAAGGGAGACACCGGCTCGCTCAGTTGCTTCCCGGATCGGCCGTATCTTTGGAACTCCCAGTACGAGGGACGGCTGACACCCGGAGAGCTTTGAAACAACTCGACCGATTCACCCGGGTCCCACTGTTGGCCCGCTTCCTTTTCGAGCTGAACCTTGCGGTCGAAAAGATCCACGTGGCTTGCCGCACCCGCCATGAAGAGTTGGATCACCCGTTTCGCTTTTGGCCGATGATGGGGTTGCGACAACATCCCGTCCTTCGCCAACAAGTCGGTGAGAGCGAGTCCTCCGAAGCTACCGGCCAAGCCAC
>JASFWU010000330.1:0-3480 GCA_050049035.1 Akkermansiaceae bacterium
CCCATATCCATCATCATCAGGGTGATCATGTTTCCGTTCTGATGCTTGGCGTTGGTGCTGGTGATCGGGTCGTCCGGCATCACGAAAAGCCCCATCCGCATGCCACCGGCCATGCCAGCCATCATTTGAAAGGCCATGGCAGCTTGAGGATCAGAAGCATCCATTCCTGCGAAGGGGTCATCGGCTCCTCCTGAAATTCCGGACTCCCCTTCCTCGGATTCTCCACCACCGAGCCCGGCTGCCGGGTCGGGGGTAATGATCTTGAGGGTGTTTCCAGTCATTTCGAAGGTGACGACCTCTTCTGCTTCTTCGGCGGATGTCTCTGCACTGGCGTCTTCGGCATCTTCCTCATCCTGCGGATTGAAGTCGTTCATATCGACCTTCAGCTTGTTGATATCGGTGAACGCATAGATCACTTCGTAGCCGCCCCAACCCGATCGGTTCTTTCCTTCCTTGACCGTCTTGAAGGTGACGCCTTCTCCCATCTTGGAAGCGATCTCTTTCAACTCATCCTCTGTGGGAATATTGGTGGTGGACTCGACCTCGACCTCTCCTTCTTCGCCTCCGAGGCCACCGGCAAACATCTGCCCCATGGCATCGTTGGTGTAGCTTCGTTCATGGACAATGCCGGAACCATCCTTTTTCACCTTGATGACGATGGATTGCTCCACGCAACCGGTGAAGAGGAGGACAGGCAAAGCTGCGGCGAAAAACGAACAAAACAGGGATCGTGGCAATTTCTTCATGGGCTTCACTCTACTCTTCCGATCGAAATTGAGGATTACAATCAGATATTCCTTTTGTAGCGCCTGGAGGGAGAGGTTTTGAGACCTTCTTTGCCACGTTCTCGTCACCGATCGCGACAAGGGTGACGCAATGCCGACTGCGGCTGACCTTGGTCGATGGTGGGGAATGGGATACACTTTTCCCATGCATTTACTCGCAGCATCCATTCTCGTGATCGCAGGATCGGTCACCGGTCCACTGACGGAGGCGGAGTTCGAAGAGCTCCATTCTTCCCTGCAGCCCACCGGAGAAGAAACCTGGCGGACGATTCCGTGGGAGTCCTCGGTCCTGGAAGCCCAGGCGCGGGCAGGGGCAGAGCAGAAACCCCTCTTCATCTGGGCGATGGATGGGCATCCGTTAGGGTGCACGTGAAACAATGGAGTGCTCGACCGTGAGTCGAGCTTCAGTCATCCCGAGATCGTCGCTCTCCTGAAGAACAACTTCGTTCCCGTTGCCATCGATCAGGCCTATCAGCGTCGGCAGAAAGACGCCGAAGGCCGGTTCTACCAGAAGATTGCGAATGGGGGTCCCCGCAAGGTCGGGGACGGAGGGCCTACGACGCAGGGTCATTACACGGCAGACGCCGAAGGAAGGTTTCTCGGATACAACACAACCGCGATCCGCGAAACCTTCTCTTGATGCTGAACAACGCTCTGAAAAAGTTCGAGCCGAGGCAGGTGGCCTCCATCGAAACCGGAAAGTCCGATTCGCGGTTTGTCTATGGTCCACCCGAGGGCGGACTCGTCGTGCGGGTAAATTCGCGGATTCTCGGTGGTTACAAGGAGACCACGAACCCGTGGAAAAAGATCTTCCAGCTGGGAACCGGTCGCGACAATTTCTGGATCCGGAAAGACGAGCACGAGGCTCTCGTCCGAGGCGAACTGCCAGCCAGTCTCGTCATCCGGATGCAGCGATTCCACTTTGTCGACAATACCCGGGGGGAACCCCCGATGTGGGAGGAGTCGGAGATTCGCGATACGGCCCTCTTGAATGATGCGGGCAATGTCGAGGGCACCATTCACCTCAGGACCGAGTCCGGAGATCGCGAGTTCCAGGCAAACGTGCTCGGGTTCATCGAATCGGATGGCCAGAAAGTGACTCGTTTCGATCTCGTCGTTCGAGGTGGCTTCCAGGGGGAAGGCCGCTATATCAGGGGGGCTCCGGAAGGGGTCTTCCCGCTCGCGATTGCGTTCACCCTCGCAGATGGCAGTGACATCGCCGATGCGATTCCGCCGCAGGGTTCCCGCGGGTGGCTCGATGGGTATATTCGTTAGGGACGCTCGGCACCCCCGGGCGAAGCTGCCGGCGCCCTGCCGGCAGCTGTGAGGACTAATCCTCAGGACGCTCCCCTGCGGGAGCCATCTTCACGATCTTGGGATCGAATTGCGCGAGCGTTTCCACGAGATCGTCCTGGGCTGCCATTACCGTGTGGATATCTTTGTAGACTCCGGGAACCTCATCGAGACCCGCAGAGAGGAGGGTGATTCCGGCTTCCTCGAGTTTCTTCTTCTCGGTAGGCCAGTGGAATTCCTTCTTCGCCGCAGTTCGGCTCATGACTCGCCCGGCTCCGTGAGAAGCCGAGTTCAAGGAATCTGGATTCCCTTTTCCTCGGACCACGAAGGCAGGAGAGGCCATCGATCCCGGGATAATCCCGAGAACGCCTTCCCCGGCAGGAGTCGCTCCCTTTCGGTGAACGATGAGTTCCTTACCAAGGTGCTCTTCCTTCCAAGCGAAGTTGTGGTGATTCTCGATATCAGCGAGAACCTCGACACCCAGGTTCTTCGCGATGGAACGATGGATGCAGGCATGGTTGGCCGCCGCGTAGTCCCCCATGAGGTTCATCGCGTTCCAGTATTCGTTCCCCGCTTCGGAATCGAGATCGAGCCACGAGAGATGCATGAGTTCTCGAGGGAGATCAGCATGCTCGGCATGAGCCAGCTTGCTGTAGTGGGAAGCCACGTTCGCTCCCGTTCCACGGCTTCCGCTATGGCTGAGGAGGGCGAGGTATTGCCCGGGCTCGAGACCGAGATGTGACTTGGTTAGAGTCAGGACTCCGAACTCGACGAAGTGGTTTCCACTCCCGCTCGTTCCGAGCTGCGCCCAAGCTTTGTCCTTGAACTGCTTCGTGATGGGAGAAACCTCCCAATCCTGGTCCATGACATCGTGTTCGTGCTTCTTCTTGAAAGTCGCACCGATCCCGAACTGGGTATCCCGAGAGAGTTGGCTCTTGAGGCGGTCGCGCTTCTCGTTCAACCACGTCGTAGGCAGATCGAGAACCGTCATCTTCATACGGCAGGCGATATCGACACCGACGGCGTAGGGGATCACGCAACCTTCGGTCGCGAGAACTCCGCCGATGGGCAGTCCATATCCGAGATGCGCATCCGGCATCAAGGCCCCGGCAACGGAGACCGGGAGATCGCAGGCGTTCTTCATCTGCTGGATCGCATTGGCATCGAGGCCTTCTCCCCACTGTTTCCAGGGGGCAGGCTCCTCTCGAGGAATGAAAGCATCCTCTGGGGCTTCGATAATCGCCGCAGCGAGAGCGCCGAAGACCTCATCGTTGAGATAGGACTGCGGATCTGCCACGACGGCCGCGAAATGCTGGGCGTGGTTTTTGCTGGAGCGAAGCAGTTCGATGGCTTCGAGGATGGGAGCCCCCTTGGGGATCCCGAGTTCATTCATTTCTTGCGT
>JASFWU010000382.1:0-3006 GCA_050049035.1 Akkermansiaceae bacterium
GATTAGACGGAGTCTCGCGCTGCCCCTTGTGATTTCCTTTATCACGGCCGGGTTCTGCCTCGCTGTGGCGATGCTCTGGAAACTCTACGATCTGCGTTTCCCGATCCGGAAAGTCATGCCACTGGTCGGACTCGGTTTTGCCATGATCCTTGTCATCGCCGGTGTTGCCGTGGCGCAGCCGAATCTCGCGGATCGCTGGTATCAGCGGATGTTTGACAACCGGGGAGAAGGCGGCGCTACCACAGAGGACCTTTCCTCGCTGATGCGAAAAGCGGAGGCGAAATCGATGTGGGATATCCTCGCCGAGGAACCTCATCGCTTTGTCTATGGAAAGGGGCTCGGAGCCTCCTACTACTGGGATGAGAGCTACTATCCCGAGCTGTTCCTTGTCTATCCAAATGATCGACACCAATTCCCCGACGAGATCTACAGTGCCGGGCACAGCATCTGGACCTACACGCTCTTTTCGACCGGATTCGTCGGAGTTGGTGTGGTTCTGTTAGCCTTTTTTGCGCCCATGGTGCTCAGTCTGCGTGCTGCGAAGAGAATTTCCGGAACGGTCATGGGGCCTCGGGCATGGGATTCCTTTCTCGTGTTTCTCCCGTTTGTCGCGATTTGGGTGACCCTGAGCGAGAGCATTACGCGGAACCCGTTCGACGAGCGTTTCACGGGCGTGCTCTTTGGTTTCATGATGGCTCTTCCGCAGTTCTTCTTCAACCGAGCCTACTTTCTGGCCTACCGGGAAGATATGGGGCAAAAAGTCTCTCAGCTCATTCTCGACGAGGAGACTGCTTCGGAGTTGGAAGAGGGCGAGACCGGTGTCGAGGAGATCCCCCCGAGGCAGGAAGGGCATCATCTATATGGCAGCAGCTTCTCGTATGCGACCGAAGCTGACACGGAGGTAAACGACCGATGATTGATTTTTACACAACATTCTTCCACTTCGTGTTTTGGGGCAGTTTTCTGCTCCTCTTCCACAGCTACGTTGGCTATCCCTTGCTGATGGCTTGGCTTTCGCGCAAGAAGGAACTCTCCGCCGAGCCAGTTCTCGGCGATTCCGAGCTGCCCGAGGTTGCCGTGCTCATGTCCGTCTACAACGAGCAGGATGTCCTCGAGGAAACGCTGAGCAGTATCCTCCAGTCGGATTATCCACAGTCCAAACTGCGAGTCTGGATCGGGTCGGATGGATCGACCGATGGCACTCATGGGATTCTCCAGCGCTACCAGGACAACTACCCAAACCTGCGCTTCGAAGTCTTCGAAGGAAGGAACGGGAAGATCCGGATCATCAACCAGATTGCGCTTGCAGCAGGGGAGCGGTTTCGCGATTCCTCATCTGCCGTTCTCCTGCTCTGTGATGCGAATGTCTCCTGGGCACCACTCACTCTTCGGAAGATGGTCAGTCGCATCGCGCGAGGCGAGGCGGGATTGGTTGCTGCGTGTATCCGAGATGTGAAATCCCGGCACGAAGGGATCGGTGACCAGGAGGAAGCGTATGTCGACCAGGAGAATCTCCTCAAGTATCGCGAGGGAGTTCTCTGGGGGAAAATGATGGGAGCCTTCGGGGCTTGTTATGCGATGCGAGCCTCGCTCTTCAGCCTGGTGCCGGCTTCGCATCACGTCGACGACTTCTACCAGACCATGATGGTGATCGCGCAGAAAGAGAAGGCGATCGTCGATCTCGATGCGGTCTGCTACGAGTCGGTCTCGACCGAGATCAGCGAGGAGTTTCGTCGTAAGCAGCGAATCGCCAATGGGAACTTCCAGAATTTGCGCTTCTTTCAGCGACTCTTCCTGCCCTGGAATGGCGGCTGGTCGACTTGCTTCGCATTCTGGTCCCACAAAGGACTCCGTTGGATCGGGCCACTCTTGCTCATCGCGATGGGGGGTGCCTGTCTGGCCCTTTCGTTGGTTTCCCCGCTGTTCGTGGTTTTCACAGGTGGAATCGTCGTGGGCGGGATCGCCTGTCTCATCGATGCGATGATGGCACGAGCGGGAGCCACGAAACAGTTCAAGCCTGTCAGGTTCCTGCGCTATTTCCTGGTCATGAATTTTGCGCTCCTTCTCGGAATGGTGAAGTTTTTCCAAGGGGGACAGAACAGTGTCTGGGAACCCACGAAACGAGTTGTCGAGAAAGGTCGCTTGACCCCGAGGGAGTCGTCCGCGAAATCGGTTTCATGAAAAAGCTGCTTGTGACCCACCCCTGGATGGGGCGTGGAGGTTCGGAGGCCACTGCGATGTGGACCCTGATGGCATTGCAGGATCTCTACGAGGTTACTTTCGTCACGGCCTCGACCGTCGAGTGGGATGAACTCAACGAAGCCTATGGGACCGCCGTCGATCCGGAGAAAATTCGGGTGGTTCGGGCAAAACGTCTTCCCACGGTGAATGGACCGCTTCGTCTCGTCCACGCTCAGCTCCGCTATTTCGAATCTTTCTGTCGTGGGATCGCCGAGGACTTCGATGGATGTGTCAGCGTCTATCATCCGATCGACTTCGGCCGTCCGGGAGTTCAGCTGATCGGAGATTTCAGTTTCAGCGAGAAGATGCGGAGCCGACTCTACATCCATGGAGAAGGGCAGTTCGTTCATCAGGATACGCTGCTCCGGAAACTCTATCTCTGGGCATGTTCGATGGTGGGGCGGGATGGTCCACCTCTCTGTGAGCGTGGTGATCTCGTGCTCGCCAATTCCGATTGGAGTGCCGAGCAGTTGAGAATGCACTTCGCTCTTTCCGATGCGCCTGTTCTTTATCCACCGGTCATTCTTCCGACAGCTCCCCAGGAGACTCCTAGAGAGTCGCTGGGTTTCGTCTGCCTTGGTCGCATCGTTCCGGAAAAAGAAATCGAGCGGATCATTTCCATTCTCTCCCAGGTGCGAGAAGCGGGCTACCCGGTGAACCTGCGGCTCATTGGTGCACTCGATTCTTCCGACTACAGCCTGCGCATTGCCGAGCGCATCCGCGAACACGAGTGGATTACGCCCGAGGGGCAACTCGCTGTCGACA
>JASFWU010000332.1:0-3465 GCA_050049035.1 Akkermansiaceae bacterium
GTCGAAGAAAAAGAGCTCCTTGAAGGAGAATAAGAGCAGCGATATCCCGCATGGACACTTCAAAAAGAAACAACAAAACTACGAAGGATCAGAAAACGCTTTGTTCAGAGGTTCCCTAAGAAGGTATTCCTTCAGACTCGCAAAAATCACGAGGCGAATCCCTCTCGACTTGCCTTGGGCCAAAAGCACCTTCGATCTCACAGGAGGTGAGAAGTCATTCCCTTTACAAGGGAGGATCAACTCATTCATCGCCGATCTGGAAAGCCCTGTCCAAGGGCACCGTTGGCCAGTTCTCGGAAGGCGGATTGTCAGAGGCTCGGCGGTTTCGATCGAGCCGGTAACTTCCACGATGTCCATGTCACGATAAGCGTTTTTTTCGTGGGCCATCCCCCAAACGATCATGCCTCCTTCTTAGATAGCAAGCCCACCCAGTAGCCGTCGCCAGTCACCTCGATTTGGACACCTTTAAGGATGGTGAGACCGAAGTCAGGATCGAATGTCTGCCGGGAAACCATTGCTGAACCCAAGGGATGTAGGTTCGAATGTTCGAGCATGTCCGACGAGGTCTGGAGGAGAGGTGTGTTGTCATTGGATGTTGTCATTGCCACCTCCAGAAAACAGGAAACCCGCTAATCCATTAGGATTGAGCGGGTTATATGGTACGCAGACTGGGACTCGAACCCAGGACCAATTGGTTAAAAGCCAACTGCTCTACCAACTGAGCTATCTGCGCACTGTTGGATTTTTTTGCCCGGACTCTCGCCGTGGGGCGGCGGAGGTCTAGATCTCCCGCCGATTATTGACAAGCCAATCTTTTCACTTTTTTTGCCAAAGCTCCCCGTTGCACTGATTCGACGGCGCGACTATAGCCTTCGACGTGAGCGCGGGATCTCCCAAAGACCGGTGGCTGGGCTTGGCCCTGCCCACGTGGGAAAGTATGCTCCGAACGACCCCGGAAGCCTGTCACCTCACCGCTTGCGACCCTGCGGGAGAAGGGTTTTTCCTTGCGGCGCTCGTTCGACATCTCGCTCCCCACGAAGATTCCCGCCTTTGGATCATGACTCCGCACTCCCGGCGGCGGGATGAACTGGCCTCCGAGCTCTCGTTCTGGAAATCCCCCGCTCTGGTCCTCCCGGACCCCACCGTGGTCGTGGAAAAGGAACTGGCCGACCCTGATCGCGAGGCCGAGCGGCTGGCTACGCTCCATCGCATCGCCAGCACTCCCGGAACTCCGGTGATCCTCTCAAGGGCCTCGTGGGAAGCGGAAGCTCCTGCGCTGGAATCAATCGACGAAACGGAACTGGTCCTCGAAATCGGTCAGGAATTGGATCCCGCCGAATTGCTTGCCTGGCTGGAAGAGCGGGATTTCGAAGAACATCCGCAGATCTTCCAACGCAGCCAATTCGCGAGACGTGGAGGAATCATTGATTTCTTCCCTCCACGCGAGCCCCATCCAATCCGGGTGGAGTTTTTCGGCGATGAAATCGAATCGATCCGGCGATTCGACGTCGAAACACAAACCACCATCAAGCGAACCGATCGCATCGCAATCACCCGGAAGGCTGAAAAAGCCGGGCCTCCGCTCTCAACCTGGCGGAAAGCCGGTGACCTGGTCGTATCGATTGACGAAGACGATCGGGAGCATGTTGATGTTCTCATCAACAATCAACCGGACGGGAATCACCGGGCCAATCTCTTTCCCTCCCCGGCTGCAGGATTCGAGGCGGGCGATTTTGTCATTGCTGATTCAAGCCGCGCTCTTTTTCGTGAACAATTGAACGATTGGCTGAAGGAGGGCTGGGAAGTGGGGTTGGTTTCACCGGGAAAGGCGGAACGTCATCGTTTCTTTGAGATTCTTGAATTCGATGAAAGCGCCCTCACCTGCATAGAAGGTCGTTTGGCACGGGGTTTTGTTTTTCCGGATGAAAAGCTGGCTCTTCTCTCCACGCTGGAAATCTTCGGGCGCCAACACCTACCCGGCACCAGAGGGAGCTCGAGAATCACCCACCAACGCAATGCGGCCGCGGTTGCCGGGGTCCATGAACTCAACGAGGGTGAGCTCGTCGTCCATGCCGATTACGGGATCGGCGAGTTTATTGGTCTGGTAGATGGCGAGGAGGGCCGAGAGGAACTCGGTATCGAATATCAGGGTGGAGCCACCCTGCATGTGCCGATCGATCAGAGTCATCTCGTTTCCCGCTACGTCGGCGTCGGCGGCGGTAAGCCCGCACTCAACAAACTGGGAGATCGTCGATGGAAAAAATCCCGTCTCACTGCGGAAGCGGCAGTGATGGACTATGCCGCTCATCTTCTGCGGTTGCAGGCCGAGCGGGACTCCAAAAAGGGACACCCCCACCCTCCGGACGGCCAATGGATGCAGGAGTTTGAGGCGTCATTTCCGTTCACCGAAACACCCGACCAGCGAAAAGCGATCGAAGAAACCAAGATCGACATGGAGTCGCCACGCCCGATGGACCGTCTGATCTGTGGTGATGTGGGATTTGGAAAAACCGAGGTGGCGATCCGGGCTGCCTTTAAAGCAGTCAGCGGTGGAACCCAGGTGGCCCTTCTGGCACCGACCACTGTTTTGGCGGAACAACATTGGCGAACCTTCAAGGCCCGCATGAGCGACTATCCTTTTGAGATCCGGTTGCTCAGTCGCCTGCAATCACCCGCCGAAGCCAGGGAGACCCTCGAGGGTCTGCGGGAGGGAAATGTCGACATCGTGATTGGCACCCACCGGCTTCTTTCCGACGGGGTTGAGTATCAAAAGCTGGGACTACTGGTTGTCGATGAAGAACAACGCTTCGGTGTCCGCCACAAGGAAATGCTCAAGGAGCGTTTTCGACTCATTGACGTTCTGACTCTGTCAGCGACACCCATTCCGCGAACCCTTTATTTGTCTCTGATGGGTGCCCGGGACATGTCGACCATTGATACTCCACCGCCCAATCGGATTCCGGTGCAAACTTCGATCTGCGCTTACGACGAGCGCTTGATTCGCAATGCCATCCGGCGTGAGTTGACCCGCGGGGGGCAGGTCTTCTTTCTTCACAACCGGGTCGCCACCATTGAAAAGGTCAAAGAGCGGATCGAGGATCTGGTTCCGGAAGCAAAAGTGGTGATCGGACACGGGCAGATGGATCGAGAAGATCTTGAAACGGTGATGCATCATTTCGTGGAGGGAAAATCCGACGTCCTGCTCGCCACCACCATCATTGAAAGCGGGATCGACATTCCCAACGCCAACACCATTCTCATCGATCGTGCCGATCGATTTGGGCTGGCCGATCTCTACCAGCTTCGCGGAAGGGTCGGGCGCGCCGGGCGCCGCGCCTATGCCCTGCTCCTGTTGCCGGGAGAGATGATTGCCGGTGGAGATGCCCGTAAACGTCTCAGTGCCATCAAGCAATACACCGAGCTCGGGTCAGGCTTTAAAATCGCAATGCGCGACCTTGAGATCCG
>JASFWU010000331.1:0-3465 GCA_050049035.1 Akkermansiaceae bacterium
CAGTCCATCGGACAGACCTCGCCGTGCTCCTCGAAGTGTTGCAGGGCATCGATCACGCGGAGGCACTCACGAATGGAGCGGCCCAGGGGCATGTCGTTGACGACCTGATGACGGACGGTGCCGTTGGGGTCGATGAGAAAGAGTCCGCGGTAGGCCACGAGCTCTCCTTCGACTGAAATGTTCCCTTCATCGTCGATCACTTCTTCTCCGGCGAGGACGTCGTAGGCTTCGGAAATGGTCTTGTTGATGTCAGCCACCAACGGATAACTGACTCCCTGGATGCCACCCTTGTTCTTCGGAGTGTTGAGCCAGGCCCAGTGGGAAAACTCGGAATCGGTGGAGCATCCCACGACCGCGACGTTGCGGGCTTCGAACTCGGCAATCTCCTCCTGAAAGCGGTGGAGTTCGGTGGGGCAGACGAAGGTGAAATCCTTGGGGTAGAAAAAGAAGACGACGTATTTTTTACCGAGGAATTGATCGAGGGAGAACTCATCGATGATGTTTTCGCCTTGGACGGCCTTCGCGGTGAATGAGGGGGCTTTCTTACCAATGAGAACAGACATAGTGGTATGGGATTTGTGAACGCGGGGAACTAGTGCCGGAACCCCCCAGCGTCAAGTCATCGGACGGATGAATTTCGTAAATCCATCAATGATGCGTATGGAATCAAAGCTCTTCTTCCTCGCCTTCCTCACCCTCGGGAACCGGCGGAAGCAGATCCTCTCGCTCGAGAAGGAGAGGAATCGAGAGGTCATCAAGGAGGTCGTCGTTGGTGCGGTTGATCACCGCCGCCAACGGCACGAGCCGATCAAGCTCTGCGATGGCGCAGTGGACCATCGAGGAAATGATGTCGGCATCGTAGAGTTCGCGATCGAAAAGGTTGGTGGCCCGGAAAACGAGAAGGGAGCGATCGAGATCATACTCGAAGTTGCCCAGCGTGAGTTGCTTGTTGGCTCGCATGATGAGCTCGAGAGCAAGAGGCTGGCGTTCTTCGTTAAAAGACATCGGTGATTCTGCCACCACCGAGAGAGCATTGAGATTCGGAAAAGCCTGCGCGTGCAAATGAATACGGGTGTGGTGGGCCTCAAAGCCGGAGGTCACCACTTCGCGATTCTCGACCGGTTCGCAGTGCCATCCCTGGCGTCCGAAGGCATCGATGACGGATTGAAGCTGACGGGAGACTGGCATGGGCGGAAAAGATGAGAGTGAGTGGCCTCGATGGGAAGGGATTTGTGTCGAAATAGAAGCCACTTATTGGTTGGTCATCATGTCGAGATGCGGCAGGGTGCCTACGTCATGAAAGAGATTCTCCCCGTTCTTTCCGCCTTTTCTCTCGTCTGTGCCCCCGTCCAGGCGGAAGTAAAACTTTCCGATAAGCTCAATCGCATCGCCAGACATCTCGGCGAAGGCGGGGTGCATTTTTCGGTAACTGATTCCGAAGGTGATCTTGAGTCCTTCGCTGGATTGCTCGATGAGGTCATCGCGGTCATTCCTGATGCTGATGTTCCTCCGGGGATGAAAATCAGTTCTTTCTTTCGCGAACTGGGGCTCTTTTCCCTGCAAGGAACCGGGGCGAGTTCAAGCAAGGTCGGGGACCTCTGGCACAACCGGGCTTTTGTGCTGACCGATGGAAAACATGAAGGCCTGCTTTCACTCTTGGGCCGTGAACCGGCAGTTGGTGGAGTTGCCGACTTTGATCCCGCGGGTGCTGATCTTGTTTTGGAGACCTCACTTGATCTTCGTGAGGTGGAAAAGATGTCCCGCAAGCTCGCCAGTTCGCTGGGGCCTGAAGCTGAAAATGACGTCGTGGGGATGTTTGGACAAGAAATCCCCGAGCTTGGAATGACGTTGGCGGATCTCTTCGTTGATTTCTCGGTCCGTGGGACCCTGGTGTTTTGGCTGGATGACGAGAAGACCTTTGAACTTGGGCCGGAGATGGTTTTTCCCGTTCCTCATTTTTCGGCCCGACTCGATAACGCCGGAGTTGTTTGGAATCTCATCAAGAGTCAGCTGGGTTCGACCAGCGAGATCAAGGAGGTGGGCCAAGAAATGGTCCTTGCTCCCAAAGAAGGAAACCTGGATGCCCCGTGGGGTTCGGTGGCTCCTCGTTTTGTTTGGAATGCCCAAAGCAAGCAGCTCTTCTTTAGTCTGAGCGCTGGCGATCTGGCAGCCTGCCGGGGGGAAGGTGCCAAGCTTTCCTCGAGTGCAGACTTCAAGAAAGCCACCACCGGATTTCCGGAAAAGACCAATGGTCTGGCTTATGTCTCCCAGGACTTTCTTAAAACGGCCATTTCGATTGCCAAGGGGTTCAAGTCCGAGATTCCGGAAGAGGGGCTCGCGGTTTTCGATAAAGTGATGCCGCATTTGGAGACTCTCGCAAAAAATGGGGGCTACGCGGCTGGCTTCTCAGTGGAAAAAGACGGCTTCCTCTTTGTGGCCAATTCCCCGCTTGCGGCGAAGGGAAGCTCGGGGATGGGCAGTGTTTTCACCATCGCGACTCTCGCAGGAATTGCCACCCCATTGATTGTGAGAGCTCAAGAGGCAGGAGACGATGCCCGCACTACAGTGGCTCTCAAGAATTACGCCGTGGCCCAACTCACCTACAAGGTGGAAAAGGGCAACTATGCGAAATCATTGGAGGACCTGGTCGATGCCAATTTCATCGATCAAAAGACGGCAGCTGATTTGGTCACCGCAGATTTCGAGGTGACGATTTCAGGTGTTGCCAATGGGAATGCCAAGGACGTCATCGGATTGGCAAGTTGCTACAAAGATCCGGAATCAGTTCTGGTGGCGAGAGCGGATGGATCGGTCGTTACACTCACCTACGAAGAGCTCGAAGCCCAGCTCGAGAAGCAGGCGAAGTAATGTCTGAAATTTGAGGGTGACAAAGGCGGGGTGTTAGGGTTGGCTCCGCGCGTGAAGCTCACATTGGCTCTTCTAGACGGTTTGCGACTCGGACTCTAATCGAGTTCGCGTCCGCGGTGTTGTTTGGGCCAACTGACTGACTTGCTTTTTGAACAGAGTCGGATTTTCGCCAAAGCAGCACCCGCCGCCACGATGACCAGGTGGGACTCCCTGCAAGCGATCCCAATTCATGAAGACCGATTCCATCAAAAAGTATCGTCCCTTTCCGGCCGTGGACCTGCCCGACCGGACCTGGCCGGACCGTGTCATTTCCGAAGCTCCGCTCTGGTGTTCCGTCGATCTCCGCGACGGCAACCAGGCCCTGCCCATTCCCATGAGCGTGGAGGAGAAGCTGGAAATGTTCGACCTTCTCGTTCGGGTTGGCTTCAAGGAGATCGAAATCGGCTTTCCGTCGGCCAGCGACACCGAGTTTGCCTTCATGCGTCGTCTCATCGAAGAAGACCGCATTCCCGATGATGTCACCGTGCAGGTCCTCGTGCAGACCCGACGCCACCTCATCGAGCGGACTTTCGAAGCGATCAAAGGGGCACGCCGCGT
>JASFWU010000333.1:0-3446 GCA_050049035.1 Akkermansiaceae bacterium
GGCCTCCACGATCTCAGAGGTCCGAATCGCTTCGCGACCGGCGGCCAGTGCTCGAATTCTCTGGAGTGGGGAGGATGACATCGTTGTGAAACGTCCGTTATGCTAGGTATTTATTCATATTTACCGAGCTTTTACAACGTGATTGTGGCGGCGTTTAGAGGATGGGGAGGGTGTCGTCCTTCTTGAGCTTGCGGTGGAGTCGCTCGAGGATCTGACGCTGGTAGTCGGGGTTGTCGTGGAGCTTGGCGAGTTCGTCGGCCTGGGTGGCTTCGAGGAATTGCCAGAACTTGGCTTCGTCGAGGGCGAACTCGGCGTTGAAGTCCTTCGCGTCTCGCCGCTGGTAGCCCACTCCCCCGTAAGGCTTCGCAACCTCCTTTACCTTACCTTCGTCCGGGGGCGGATTGCTGACGCCACCCGTGAGGAAACGTTCGATGCAGGCTTCGAGCGCCTTTTCGGAGGTGTCGCTGCTCATGGTTCGGGAAGGTTCTTGGATTCACGGAGAAGGAAGGCTTCCAGTTCCTCCGGTTTCGGGAGAGCCACCTTGTAGGCGGAGACAAAGAGGTTCTCATCCATACCGCCGAGCGCGTATTCGACCAAGGCGTGGTCCTTGTCGGTGCAGAGGAGGAGGCCCACCGGCGGGTTGTCGCCCTCGGCCATCTCATGCTTACGGTAGTAGTTCAGGTAGGTGTTGAGCTGTCCGGCATTGGCGTGATTGAAGGGCTCGACCTTCAGCTCGATCAGGACGTGGCAGTGCAGCTTGCGGTGGTAGAAGACGAGATCGACGAAGTAGTCGCTGCGACCGATGCGGATTTTCTTCTGCCGGTCCTCGAAGCAAAAGCCCTTACCGAGTTCGAGCAGGAACTCTTGCAGGTGGTCGATGAGCGCGGTTTCGAGATCGTTCTCGCGGAAGGCTTCCTTGGGCGTGAGACCGAGGAACTCGAAAATGTAGGGGTCCTTGATGAGGTCGGCGGGCTGGGCGGAAGACGATTCCTCCGAAGTGAGGCGCAGCAGCTTCTCCTTGTCAGTGGAAAGTCCCAGTCGCTCGAAAAGGAGCGAGCCGATCTGGCGCTTCAGCTCGCGGACCGACCAGCCGCCTTTGACACACTCGATCTCGTAAAAGGCGCGCTGCAGTGGGTCGTCGAGGCGGAGGAGTTCGACAAAGTGGGTGAAAGTCAGTTTCTGAACAAGAGTGGCGACTGGAAGGGCGAACTCCGGACGCTTCAAAAAGCCAGACGCTGCCTGGCTTTTTCCCTGGTCAGGCAATTTCCCGGACAGTGTCTGGGAAATCAAGAAATCCCCTTTTTCAGATTCCGCAGTCGGCGGCTGCGGAATCTCAGGGAGCAGTAGCGCGAATTCCGCAGTCAGTGACTGCGGAATCTCAGGGTAGGCGAGGTAGAAAAGGCGGCAGGCTTCGAGGTTTCTCACTGCCAACCCCCTGATATCCAGCTTTTTGGAAATGTTCGACAGCAGCGATTCTCCGTAAGCGGCCCGGTCCTCTCCGTGCTGTTCGAATTCGACCAAATAGGCCCCAACCAGCCAATTCCGGGCACTCAGGCCAACATTGACCATCTTGATCGACCGCTCCTTGAGTGAGCGGTCGAGGTCCCGGAGGCTGGTGATGAGCTGGTCGAAGTTCACGAGAGAATGATCAATTTTGAATGACGAATAGCGAACGAGGGCAGAAGCTTGGAATTCAGAATTCCAAATTCACTATTCTGAATTCTACGGCAGGCTTCGAGAGCGGCTTCTGTGGTGTCGGTGGGCATTAAGGTTTTGGTTTGTTCGCCTGATCCACCCAGACCCGGGAGAGGCAAACGCCATCCAAGTGATCAAAGTCCTTGTCTGTTGTAAGAAGTGTGGCGTTGCTAGCTAGCGCGGTCGCAGCGATCCAGAGATCATTCTGCTTCATCGAAATCGCGGGCTTCAACGGTGAGGGGAATCGAGGATCGGTCACTGGTTTCCCGTGCGTCCAGACATCAATGGCAGCATACGCTTCCAGAATGCTGTCCTTGTTGATGTCGAGGGTGGTGAACTGATTCAGGCCCCGGACGAGCTCTATTCGCTTCTTTGGTCCCCAACCAAACTTCTCCGTGAGTGCAAGAATCTCACCGCGGCATATTGCAGAGGTGAACACGATGTTGTCAGCTGCCCCCAGATCGAATTGCTCATAAGCCCATTCCGCCCATTGAGCCTTTCGGGTAAACCCGAGGAGCATATTGGTATCGAGAAGAAATCGTTTCATGGCTTCAGCTCAGTTCTGCCATGAGTTCTTCAATTGGTTCCTCACCCGGCCACTTGCCCCAAAGGATCATGGGGTCGTCCTTTCTGGCTGAGCTAGAGAACTCAGGAAACAAGTCGCTTTGGGCATGGGGGTTCGAGACAGTGGGAAGAGCTTCGAAAAGTTCATCCCCTTCAGCCCTCTCGCTCAGCTTCCGAGCGTCAATGAGACGGGCTTGCCCATTTGCCTTGAAGTGGACCATTCCTTCGACAGTGACATCCTTGCCCCACAGGTCTCTGAGGGACTCTCCTTGCAGGTATTCCGGATGAATTCGCCCCAGCAACTTGTGACCATTGGGGAGAAACAAACGAAACCTCCCGGCGCTATGCTTGATCTCATCGAGCTTCCCGCTGACAACGAATGCCTTGGGTTCAGGTAGTTGCCGCTTTCTCTCTGCAATCCGCTCGAAACTTGCCTCAGTAAGCTCAAAAGAGCCTCGCGCCTGTGTCGTTGGACTCAGTTGGTAGCGGACATTCGCAGAGCGAACGGCTTTCTTGAATTCAAGGACAGCATCGAGAACAGACGAATCAAAGCGTTCGCTTGAGTCACCCTCGGATTGAGCCTCTTCGATGGCGAAAGCAGCAAGATCGAGTGAAGTGTCGCTGGCTTCGGGGGATTCCCTCCAGAACTCGGTTTGTGAGAACTGGTCATGCGCTGTCTCGGAGAGAAGTGGTGCGTCGATCTCCAGAATGGTCGAACCTTCTTCCAGACCGGTGATGGTGAAATCGATACTCGCATCTAACCACGTTGGCCGTGTTCCTTGAACACTCCCTTCGCCGGTGGCCAGCAATCGAGTCGTGCGCTCTGCCGTCTTCAGCAGCGCGCCTAAGACTTTGTGAAGGTCGGCCGCTCGGATTTGACCGTTCTCTTCTTCAAGGCCTTCTAGCCTGAGTTGGTAGTGCTGCTTGTTCATGATGTCCTCCTTTCTACTGGGAAGCGTTGGCAATCTGTTCGGGTGACAGATCGAAGCCGACTTCCTTCAGCCGTTGGCAGAGCTTCGGAATGATCTCGCGGACGTGATCATTGTAACCAAAATGAATGACCCCCTGGAGATCAGAAGGCATTTCCAAGTGTCCCTTTACGACAATGGCCATGCGCTCCCGGGTAAGGGACGCTAGGAGCATTCCGGTTTCCAGAATGACGTTCTGTCGGGCGCGAGGTTCCGACT
>JASFWU010000334.1:0-3437 GCA_050049035.1 Akkermansiaceae bacterium
CACCTGGCTGACCGGCATAGGCATTGAGCCAGAAACAGAGACCAAAAGCCGGATTGATCTCGGTCCCCCGGAAGCATTCCTGGAGGCTTTCCGACTTCACGAGCCGCCGACCTTTCCAGACTCCGCCCTGGTTGATCATTTCTCCGAACTTGACCCAGTCCTGCGCCGTCAGATACATCCCCGCAGAAGGAACCACATTCCCATGGGCATCTTCCCGCCAGCGATGCACTTCGATGCCGAGCGGACGCAGCAGTTTCTTCTCGAGATATTCTTCGTAGTTCATCCGCTTGCGCTCCAGCTTCCGATCGAGCACTTCGCAAAAGACATTGAGATGGCTGGGGCCATAGACAAAGCTCTGCCCCCGATCCCGAGTCGCCTTCAATCCCACGGCGAGCTTGATCTTATCGGCAGAAGATCTCCCGTAGATTTCCTCGAAACCCGTCTCCAATCCGGAGGTAAAGTTGAGCAGGTCGCGAATCCGAACCTGGGCTTTGCGGGGATCATCCCGCCACTCGGGAAGCGTCTCGGCAACTCGCTCGTCGAGGGAAAGCAACCGTTCTTCCGCAGCAATGACCGCGAGAACACCGAAGAATGACTTCGTCCCCGAGAAGATGTGGAGCGGTTCTCCTTTCCGGTAGCCGCTGTAGTAATCCTCGAAACGCAGGTTTCCGTTTTCGTAGACGAGGAGCGCCCGTCCATTGTTTGCTGCCGAATACTGGTGAGCTCGCTTGATCGAGTCCGAGGACAGTTGTCCAGAAAGGGACGAGCCCATCATCAACAGCCCGAGAGAGAGCAAAAGAACGGGAGCGCGAGAATCTCGACGAGGCATGGAGAAAGATGCCCGATCCAGCGCAACCCGCAATCGCCGAATCTAGTTCGCTGCTCGATGCGGCCACTTTTCATCGACCACGAAAACTCGGATCGGCTCCACTTCTTCCGCCTCGCCTGCCAGCGCCAGTTGGACCGGCTGATCACTCCCTGAAAAATGATGTTCGACCTCGTCGAGAAGCTCCTCGGACGAGAAGTGAGGCGAGCTCGCCAACCAGAACGGCTTTCGCAGGATTTCTCCACGAGTGAGCTCCGGCTTCTGTTCCAACCAGGCTCGAAACTCCCCCGCCCGCAACCACCATCCCCGACGATGAACCGACGAAAGGACTTCGAGAGGGCGCTCCGGCGGCTCCTCGTCCGGATGATAAAAAAGAATTCCGGGACAAAAGAGAAAACTGGACGCGATCTCCGGATAAGCCTGCTTCCCGAGAGGCAACTGGTGCCCGAGCAGTTTGCTCGACTTCCTTTCCAGGGTATCTCCGGCGTTGGGTCCGATGTAGTGACTGTCGAACTTCGTTTCCGAGGCCGAATACAGATAGAACTTCAGGGCGATCTCGAGATGAAACAGCTCGTCCCGATACCGAAACAGGAAATCGAGTTCCCCCAGGGTCCGGTTCCCTTCGCGAATGGGGAGACTGTGCTGGATCTCACAGATTCCGGGAACTGACGCGAGTGCCGCCTCGACAAGAGTCTCGGTATAGAACCCCACCCGGTTTCTGGCACGGGGAGAACTTTTCAAGCACTTCAAGAGATTCGAGGGGACGATTCCATCCTGTGAGAATCTCTTCCGGGAGGCATGGCCCCAGGACCAGGGGCGGACAGTTCGCCAGCCATCCCCAATCGCGCCGCCAACGCTCGACCGACCCTTCCGGCCATGCAGACGAAACCATTCGGTCAAGCATCCTCGCCGGATCAGGCCGCCTTCTTCTCTTCCGGATTGGCTTCCGGTTTTTCAGGTGCGCCGGGAGAGGCCTTCTCCGGCTCGGCCTTCTTCAGATCAGGCGCAGAGGGGTCCTTCTCGCCTTTCTCGAAAATCTTGAATCGCTCCTGGTATTCCTTGTTCTCCGGTTCGAGTTCGAGGGCCTTTTTCATGTAGTCGAGAGCGGGCTCCTTGTCCCCCAACTCGTAAAAGACCCGGGCAATGTGATCGAAAATCACCGCATCCTGCTCTTCGATCAGTTGCTCTGCCCGAAGCAACTCCGTCTTGGCTTCTTCGAAACGCCCCTTCTTGAAGTAAAACCACCCGAGACTGTCGGCAATGGCTCCACTCTCGGGAGCCAAATCGGAGGCGGTCTTGATCAACTCTCCGGCTTCGTCCACATTGAGATCATTCTCCAACCACATGTACCCGAGGTAGTTGTAGACGGTCGCGGTGAATTCATCGTCCTGCTCCGAGGGATCGCTCTCGGTGATCATCTCGATCGTTTTCTTGAACAGCTTCTCCGCTTTCTCGAGATCGCCGTTTCTCTCCACTGCTGCCGCATAGCGGAAGTAGAAGGATTCGTCGAGCATCTGGGGATTCTCGTCTCCCGCGACCTGGATCGTGAGCTCGAATCTCTTGATCGACTCCTCCCACCGCTCCATCCGGCCGAGGGGGAAGGTCGAAAGGAAGGGGAAATCCGGCACCTCGGGAAAAAGCGTGATCGCTTCTTCGAGAAACTCGGCGGCAGCTTCGTCCTGCTCGGCCTGGATCATGACCCGGGCCAGCGTGCCATACTCCGAAGCGCCCCCCTCCGAGAGCGCAAGCGCACGTCTCAGGTGAGGGATCGCGGAAAGATAGTCATCCTCTCCGATGTAGATCTGGGCGAGGGTGCGATGACTGGGTTCGTGATCCGGATCGATCTCAAGAATCTCTTTCAAGGTCTGGATCACTTTCTCCAGATCCTCCTTCGCCGCGTAAACGCTCGCCAGTTTCTGGCGCACTTCGAGCCGATCGGGATGCGCCTGGATCACATCGACGTAGCTGGCGATCGCGCGATCGAGATTGCCTGTTGCATGGAAGAAATCGGCCACTTCCTCGACCACCTGCTTGTCACTGCCCGCGGTAGAGAGCGCCTTTTCAAACAACTCATTCACCAACCCGTCGGGAGTGTCTCCCTGCCGCTCGGCCGCCCACACCTGGCCGGCAATCTTGCCCATCCGAAGCCAGAAGCGGGGATCCTTGGAGTCCTGCTGCAGGGAGGACTCCATCACCGCATAGGCCTCGTCGCGCTGCTGAGCCGTCATGTAAAGCCGGACGAGATGCTCGTAAACGGCGGGAACCGTGGGGAATTTCTCAACCGCTCCCTTTGCGATATCGATCGAGCGAGCGCGCCCTGCAGCCTCGTTCCCCTGGTAGGTCGAGAGAAATTCCGAGAGCGCAATATGAGAAAAAGGCTGCTCGGGATTGTTCTTTAGATTGTCTTCGAGAATCTTCATCGCATCCTCGACACCGCCGTTTCTAGCGAGAAGGTAAGCGGTCTTGCGAGCGAGAAAGTGCTGTCCCGGGTCGTTCGCGAGGACCTTGCGATAGGCATCGATCGCCTCGAGAACCCGCCCCTTGGCTTCGTAGCTGCGACCCAGGGAGAAATTGGCGAGCGCCTGGCTCTTTTTCTTTCCCTCAGAGGAAA
>JASFWU010000055.1:0-11256 GCA_050049035.1 Akkermansiaceae bacterium
GCAAAAATCATTCTCCCTCCCTTCTTTGAAAGTCAGCCTGGGAATTCTCTCAGTGGCCTCGAGCAACCTGACCCAAGGTGCTCCGGGCCCAACCTTTGCCTATCCGGAAAAAATCTACGATCTTGTCGAGACCTATTGCCTCGATTGTCACGACGAAACCCAGAAAGGCGACATCCGGCTCGACGACCTCGCCAAGCTCGATCTCCCGAAACGTCTCGACATGCTCAACCGGGTGCAGGAGCAGATCTACTTCCGGCACATGCCTCCTAAAAAGAAGGACCAACCGGGCGAGGGGGAACGGGAGGCACTCCTCGATTTCCTTTCCAGGGAACTGGCCAAACACGAGGCCTCGACTCTCGAAGGCAAACTACAGAAACCGGAATTTGGAAACTACGTTGATCACGAGAAGCTCTTCTCCGGAGAATACAAAGACACTCCCAGCTTCACCTACGACCGACGCTGGCTCATCAGCGAGTTTATTTTCGAAGCCAAGTTCCAGCGGATGCTCCGAAGCCGGACCACCGGCTACAAGGGGAAGCAGAGATTCGACGTGATGGGCGGCCGGAAACTCCGCGACCTCAGTCTGACCAATCCCTTCCTTCTCCCCGAAACTTCCGGCGTCCGCTACTACGCCAATGAGGATCTCACCGGTGGACACATTTCAAGCATGCTCACCAATGCGCAGAAGGTCTCCGAAACCATCACCGAGTCGATCGTTCCCCAGCACAGAAAGAGCAGGAATCCGTTTCTTCCGTCGGTCATTGAAATCCTCGAGATGGAGGAGTCACACAAAGCCACCCTCGCCTCGCGCCGGAAGTTTCTCGATGAGCACATCGAGCGGGTCTGCGCCGAGATCCACGGCGACAAACACGAGTCACTCCTTCCGAAGTTTGTACCGGTGGTCCTCAAGCCTCTGCCCAAGTTGAAGGACGGAGAGAAATACAAACGGGCTCCGATGAACGTCTCCACCAACATGCTGAAGAAGCTGGAGGCCGACCGACTGGTTTACCAAACGCTCGCCGATCCCGAGCTTGCCCATCTTAGCGACGATGAGGTTCGCGAGTATTGCGAGCGCATTTGGTTTTATCGCGGACACCACGAACGAACCGTGCAAAGCCGAATGGCCCTCCTCCGCGAGTATGTCCCGGACTTCCGGGAGATCGCCGAGAAGAGCAAAAAGAAATACAAGGAAATCATCTACAAACCTCTCGAGGAATCCGAAATGGCCGCGATCCAATCCGCCATTTTGAAGCATCGTAAGAAAGGAGACTTCTACTCGAACATCATCGAGAAATGCATGAACGACTGGAGCGAGGACTTCCGGAAGCAACGAGTCGAAGCAGGTCCTCCCAACGACGAACTCTTCGGCCGTCTGGTTGATGAACTTTCAGAGCTCATTCTTGAACGCTCCCCGACGTCTGCTGAAGCGGCCGACTACCTCAAGCTGGTCAAGGTCTACACGCAAAAGCTCGGACGCCGCAAAGCGATTCAAAAGCTGATCCAAACCTTCGTCCTCTCCGGAGAGTTTGTTTACCGCAATGAGTTCGGGCAAGGCACCGCAGACAAGGACGGACGTCGCATGATGTCACCGCGCGATGCCAGCTACGCCCTCGCTTACGCCCTGACCGACCAAAGCCCGGACGAAGAACTGGTGAAGGCCGCCGAATCCGGAAAGCTCGCAACCCGCGAAGACTACGAGCGCGAAGTCAAACGGATGCTCGCGCGGCGTGATCTCCACTACCTCGTCGATCCCATCCTCGCTGGCCGGAACTGGCGCTATAACGTCACCAACCTTCCCATCCGCAAGCTTCGCTTTTTCCGCGAGTTCTTTGGCTACCCGGGAGCACTCCGAATCTTCAAGGACGAGAAACGTTTCGGAGGCGACCGTCTTTCCAACGCCACCAGCCGGATCGTCAGCGAAGCCGATCAACTAATCGAGTACATCCTTGAGAACGATCAAAACGTCTTCGAAGAGATCCTTGGAACCGAAAAATTCTACGTCTACCACGACGGTGACAACGAGCGCATGACCGAGGCCTCGGAAAAGATCAAACGCATCTACGCTTACTTCAAGGACACCGGGTGGGAAGACTTCGGCTATCCCGAACTCGAAAAGCACAAGGAGTTCCTTCGTAAGGAACCGATGCGAAGCATCAATCCGGACAAACTGAAATCCGGAAACCGCCAGGGCGATGGATTGAAACTCTTCAAGAAATCACTCACTTCCATCACCGCTCGTCTCGACAAGGGACAAAAGGACGCTCCTCCCTTTGATCTCTACCGGGGCTATGGCTCGGACTTCATGCCGGGCGAAAACGTGGCCAAACTTTGGGGATTCCGGAAGGACAACTGGCCATGGTCGGCCACCCAACCGGCGGTGGTTCCAAATCGCAAAGGAATGCTGACCCATCCCGCCTGGCTCATGGCCTTTGCCTTCAACACCGAGACCGACCCGGTGCGTCGCGGGAAGTTTGTCCGCGAAAAACTCCTCGCCGGCACCATTCCCGATGTCCCCATCACCGTGGACGCCCAGATCCCCGAGGATCATCACAAGACCCTGCGTGCCCGCCTCGCTTCCGCGACTGAGACCGACTATTGCTGGAAATGCCACGAATACATGAACCCGCTGGGCTATGTCTTCGAAAGCTACGACGACTTCGGGCGTTTCCGTAAACAGGAGTCTCTCGAGTATCCGGAGAACCTGATCGAAAAGAGACCTGACAAGGCTCCCCAGCGAAATCACCTCCTCGACCTTCGCGACGTTTACAAGACCCTGCCGGTCGACGCCTCGGGATATCTTTCGGGCACCGGAGAGAAGTCACTCGATGGCAAAGTGAAAGACGCGGTTGACCTGTCCAGACGTCTCGCCAAATCAAAGCGAGTTCGCCAGTCCCTCATCCGAAATGCTTTCCGCTACTTCCTCGGCCGAAATGAGTTCCTTTCCGACTCCAAAACGCTCATTGACGCCGAGCAAGCCTACCTCGAAAGTGGAGGTAGCTTTGACGCGGTGATCGTTTCCTTGCTGACCTCTGATTCCTTCATCTACCGCAAACCCATCAAAGACCCCTCCTCATGACCAATCGAAGAGATTTTCTAAAGCACACCGCTCTCGGAACCGGAGCGATGGCTCTTGCTCCGTCCTTCAACCAGCTCTTCGCCGCTCCCGGTGCGAACGGCACCCCAAAGCGCTTTATCTTCATCCGAAAGTCGAGCGGCATCCGGCCACTTGAGATGGCTCTTCCTTCGTTCTCGAAAAAGGACAAGGAGCTCGATGAAAAGAAGGAGCCCCTTGAGGTGGATCTCGATGGACACGAACTGCCGAAATGGCTTCGCGGCCTCGAGGACCACAAAAACAACCTCACTCTTCTGCAAGGACTGTCAGCCAAGATGAGCGAGAACATCCACTTCTCGTTCTCGTCCGTGATGGGATGTTTCAAATCCAATCGCAACACCCTGAGCGCGATCAAGCGGACCACCATCGATTTCGAACTGGCCAAGCTCTTCCCCTCTCCCTTCGGCCACGTTGAACTTTCTTTTGCCGGCGGCCGGACCGGAATCGTCTCGGGCTACTCGGCTCCCGCTCCTCAAACGCGGAATTATTGTTACGCCGATCCCGAGACGGCCCGCAACGAACTCTTCAAGTCGGTTCTGAATCCCGAAGCGGTCAATTCCGACAACGACATGCTCGCTTTCCTACAAAGCAAGGAAGGCATGAAGATTTCCGGTATCAAGGGGCACGAGAAGCGTCGCCAGGAGATGCAGGTCGACTCGATCAACGTCATTCGCGAGCGCAACAAGAAGCTCATCGGAATGGCGGGATCGCTGGCCAAACACCTGCCCGAGCTCGATGAGGTTCACGCGAATGGCGGCCCGAATGCCAGCACTCCTGAAAAGCAGGCTGCTATGACCAGCGTCCTGGTGGCAGCTCTCCGCGCCGGCCTCACCAATGTCGTCACCTACACCATCGATGACCTGGGCACCCCCATCACCGGCCTTCCCGGAAATGAAACCGACCGCGTGGGCATTCACCCTCTGGGTCACGACGAAGCCTTTGGCGGAGTTCCCGCCTGGAAGACCCGCGAGCAGATCCGCATCAGCCACGTCAACCAGATCAAGACCATCGTGGAAGAACTCAAAGCCACTCCGGAAGGCAATGGCACGATGTTCGACAGTACCATGATCATGTATTTCCCGGAAAACGGAGAAACCCACCACGGCATCGGCCTCGAGTCTCCCTTCGTCGTGATGGCCGGAGACAAATGCAACCTCGATCTCGGCGGCCGCTATGTCCGCCTTCCGGTTCTCGGTGTCGAAGGTCACAAGACTCTCGGCAACTGGTACACCACCCTGCTCAACGGCCACGGCAATCCCATTGAACACTACGGTGATCTCGACCTCGAGATGTCCCGCAAGAAGCTCGACCAACTCGGCTCGATCAAGCAATTCATGGCCTAAATCAGGCTTTCAAGGGCTCCTTCAATCAACCCCCGCTCATCATGAAGATTCCAACCTCTTTCATCGTACTTCTTTGCGCCCTCGCTTCAACACTCCTGCAAGTCTCGGCGCGCACCCGCCCGGTGGTGACCCCCGACAAACTCAAAGTGCACGGGATCTTCCGTAGTCACATGGTCATCCAACGGGACAAACCGATCACGATCTGGGGCTGGGCTCCTCCGGGAACCGAGGTGAAGGTCAGCTTTGGCAAGGAGTCCACCCAAGGAAAAGCAGAGGGAAAAGCCGGACGCTGGGAGGTTCAGTTTGCGCCCCGTCCCGCCAACTCAAACCCTCAAAGCATCACCGTTATCGGAGGAAGCTCCAAGGTCGTGATGCAGGATGTTCTCATCGGAGACCTTTGGGTCATGAACGGGCAAAGCAACATGGCCTTTGGTCTCAAGGCCGTTTACCAGGCCGGTTTCGAATCAGCCCAGGCCCATCTTCCCCACCTGCGCTACTTCAAGATTCGCTCAGGCGCCGAGTCGGAGTACGTGGAAACCGACATTCGGGACGAATTCATCTTCAGCGAGGAAGAAGAGGACAAGAACTGGAAGGTTTCCAGCCCGGAAGTCTCCCTCCAAATGAGCGCCATCGGTTATGTCATTGGATCGCGTCTCCAGCGCGCCCTTCAGATCCCCATTGGCATCATCGACACCTCGCGCGGTGGAGCTTCGATCGAAAGCCTGGTTCCCCGACACAAGTTTGCCGACGACCCCGCCGCCACCGAATATCTCAAATGGGTCGATGAACGCCGGGATGCCTTCGATTTCGATGCTTACCGCAAAGCGGAGATTGAAAAGTGGGAAAAAAAGGAAGCGGCTTATCAAAAGCAGATCGCGGACGACAAAGCCAAGGGCGTGAAAAAGAACCGCCGACGTCCCCGCAAGCCCGGCAACACCATTCGGACCTGGTCGGTGCCTGGACGGAGTCCCAGCGATGCCGCTGCCTGCTACAACGGGATGTTTGGAATCTTCAAAGGCCTCAACATCAAAGGGGTGGCCTTCCACCAAGGGTTCAACAACGCCATGATGAACACGAGCTGCAAGCCGAAGTTCTACCGCACTCTCATGAAGCTCATGGTCGAAGGTTGGCGCGATGATTTTGGCGATGATCTCCCGGTCGCCATCATTGGTCTTTGCGCCGGCGGCAATGCCCAGACGCGACTGAACTTCGAAGAGAAAGGTCTCTCAACCGCGGCCTACATCCGCGAATCGCAACGCCTTGGGCTTCTCGATGCGGGTAAGCCGGAACACACCGTCTTCATCCCGGCCTACGACCAAAAGATCCCCCAACTCCACACCAAGAAGAAGAAAGAACTGGGGCTCCGCACAGCCCGATGGGCCCTCAATACCGTTTATGGGATGGAGCAAGTGATTTGGGAAACGGGAGAATTGGTTTCAGCCGGGCCAGCGGACGGGAAAATGGTCCTGACTTTCGACAAGCCCATACGGGTTGATGATTTTGGTTCCGAAGTGGAAGGCTTCTCACTCGCCGGTAAAGACGGCGTCTACTACATGGCGGAGGCAGTTTATGAAGATACCAAGGACAAGAACGAGCGCTTCAAGAAGTTGATCGTTTCAAGTCCCATGGTCGAAGAGCCGGTCTCGGTTCGCTATGCCTGGTCCCGCGCTCCGATGGGCAACCTCAAGGTGAATGGCATCCCCTGGCAACCTTTGCATAGCTTTCGGACAGACAAGATCGACTTCACCGCTGAAGTCACCCATCAGGATCCCGATGGAGGAAAAAAAAACTCCGAGGCGGTGAAGATTCTCAAATCCGCGGCCAGCGAGGCCCTGAAAGCAAGGCTCGAAGCAAGCGCGAAGTAACTTGTCACTTCCCACCCCCTCGATGGCATCTCGGGTCATCGAGCGAGTTCACGATCACCCCACCTCCAGAGTGATCTTCTTTTGCAACGAGTCTCACCTTGGGGTAAGGTGAGGGTTGAAATCGGCCATTGGTTGATTTCGTCACACCCTACCATCTCAACCTATGAAACTCGTGATCATCGCCACCCTTCTCCCTTTCCTTGCCTTCGGCCAGGAAAAGACATCCGCCAAACGAGCCGCTCTCGTCGCTGCCGCTCGTTCTCAAATTGGAGTCACAACAATCTATGACTCTTCATACGTCTCTCTCAAATATCCGGGAGGTGACGTCCCAAAAGAACGTGGTGTCTGCACGGACGTTGTCATTCGAGCTCTTCGGAAACAATCGGCGGATTTGCAGAAACTGGTTCACCTGGACATGAAGAAAGCCTTTTCCAGGTATCCGAAGATCTGGGGATTGAAACGGACCGACCGAAGCATCGATCATCGCCGGGTTCCGAATCTGCAGACGTATTTCAAACGCCGGGGAATCTCGATGAAGGTCACCAAAAACGCAACAGACTATCAACCCGGTGACTTTGTCACTTGTTTACTGGGCGGCACCCTGCCCCATATCATGATCGTATCCGACAAGAAGAATTCCGATGGAACCCCTCTCGTTATCCACAACATCGGCAGTGGAACCGAGGAAACAGACAGCCTTTTCACCTACCCGCTCACCGGGCACTACCGCTGGTTTCAGAAGTGAAGGAGTGGGCCATTCACGATCGTCACCCCAGGAACTGCTTGATCGCACCTTTCTGGTCGACCTTGAGTGAGACATCAAAGTCGCCGTAGTGTTTGATGTCGTTTCCGTAGGCATTGAGGATGGTGGTGTACCAATTGCCGAGGGTCTTGTGACCTTCTTCGTCGTAATTCGGCAAGCGGATGTAACGACGGCGGGCCATGTTCAACTTGACCCTGTCCCCTGCGAGGATGAGGAAAGGAACCTCGGAGCCCGTGCTATGATGCTTCTCGCCATTTTCGGGAAGATACATGATGAGGGTGTGATCAAACATCGTTCCCTTTCCTTCCGGAGTGGCCTTGAGGTCTTCAACCAACTTGTTGACCACATTCATGTGGTGGTTCCGAAGATGTGATCGAACCTCGAGAGCAGGCATTCCTTTCAACGCCTTGTTGTGGCCGATGTCATGGAGCCCGATGGTATCCTGAATCACGCCATCATACCGGGTTCCTAGATCATCAAGGGTAAAGGTTGCGACATTACTCAACCCGGCACGGAAGGCGGAAACGAGCACCTCGGCGAAGGCAAACTGCTGCTCGACCACGGTGTACTGATCGTCGAGAACCGGCTTTGAGAGCTTGGGAAGATTCGCGGCAATCTGCGGCGCCATTTTTTTCAACTGGGCGTTTCGTTCAATCAAGGCATCGGCCGAGCTGACATAGTTACCGATCTTTTGGGATTCAATGAGATCGAGAGCCTTGCTGTCGTGACGAGCGATATTCTGGTTGAGGAAATGGTAGAGGCTGTCCTTGGCCTTCTGGCTGTTGTCCTTCTGAACTCCTTCGGCAAAGAGGTTTCGATAGGCGGCACTCGGAGAGGCGAAAGCGTAGTTCGGTTGCTTGGGTCCGATTGATGACATCCCTCGAACCACTCCCTTTTCATTCTTGGCGCAGGTGAGCTCAATGTGTTCGAAGGGCGAGGAGAACATCCGGCCAAGGATCACATCCACCGAAGCCCGGGTGATGGTGGCGACGCGCTCGGCCGAGCGGGAAACCGCCAGGGGCGACTGATAGGTCGAGTGCCCCATGGTGCACATCTTTGCCGATAGACCCTGAAGGATGGTGAGATTGTTTTTGTGAGCCGCAATCGGCTTCATCCACCCGGGGAGCTCATGGCGATCGAGGTCGATATCGAGAGCTTCCTTGTTGGCGTCCTTCGTCTTGTCCGCCTCCGACAAAGTGGGAGGAACCAGTTCGGACGGAAACGTTCCGTTACTCTTGCGCAGGAAGATAAAACGCGGGCTTGGTTCACCTGAAGCACCCGGATTCGCGGATCCCAGGCCCGTAAGTCCTCCCCATCCGGCAAGTCCGGCCAGGCCGGCAGAGGAGGTCTTTAAAAAGTCGCGTCTTTTGTGAGTCATCGTGATTTTCGGTAAATGAATGAATCGGAAGTGAGGATGGAGACCATCAGCTCCTTGAAGCTTCCACCGCTCTTAAGATAAGCCTTATCGGCTTCGATTAAAGACTGCGAATCAGCGGGCGTCTCGTTTCGCCCCATAAAATAGCGGAAGACATTTCGAATGAATACCTGCCTGACCCGGTCGGACTTTCCAAGCCGGCTCATGAGATCGCGGACATTCATGACCGGGCCGTCGAGTTCCTTATCTCCGGTTCCTTCCAGAAAACCGGTGGAATCAATCGCCTTGGTTTTGTAGACCGGGACCCTATAGTTCTTGAAAACCCCGTGCTCCCCTTTTGCCCGAATGGTCTCGGTTCTAAGAATATTCTCAGGGTACTCGAGTGACTCTTCCCGACGGAAACGTCCAAAGTCATCATACTCTTCAAAGACATACCCGAGCGGGTTCATCTTCTCGTGGCACTGCCAGCACTTCCTGTCTTCGGAGACCACAAACCGTTCCCTGAGCGTGCGATGCGGATCCTCGGGCACCTTGGCATCCACGGTAATGGGCACATCGCGAATGAATCCACCGAGGAGCTTCTCACGAATCCACTTCCCCCGGTGAATGGGATCCGTGGCGGCGTTCTGAGAGTTTGCCACCAGCCAGGCCGGATGGGTCAGCATCCCCATCCGGTTTTCAACCTTCATCGGCTGTTCGGGCTCATAGGACCAGGTCCAGTGATCAAGGTTCCACATCTTCACCGAGTGAATGACCCCTTCACTATCGGGCGGCATGGAAATGAACCCCTCACGCTCCGAGCGGGTTCCGTCTTTCCCAAAACGCTGTTTCCAGTCATCGGTATCGATGAAGAAACGCCGGGCAATCTTGGTTCCCTTTCCGACGATGTATTTATTGACCTTTTTGAGGTAAGCCGTCAGCTCGTCTCGTTTCAGATCCTTGGTGTCCTTGTAGATCTGACGCGATTCCACCGCCTGCTTCGTGGCCTTATCGGCTGCCGCTTTCATGGCTTCGTTGTCCCCATTGTGATGGACAAAAAACCGCTCGGTGGTCAGCAAGGTTTCAATCACCTTCTGGTCTTTCTCGAGGACCCAATTCACCAGAGTATCAGCTTCTTTGCGAAGTTTCCCGGGAACGCGATAGACATACTTCGTCGAAACGACCCGGTGGGGATTGTAGGCTCCCACAAATCGTTCCTCGTCTTTGAAAACGTTGTAGACGCCCATGTAGCCGAAGTAGTCTTGGAAGAATCGGAGGATTCGCGGCTTCGCCAATTCCGGGTCCGCCAGCATTCGGCGGACTTCCCGTTCGTAGTCCTCGCGACTCTGCAGCTTGCCCTCTTTTGCCGCCGCGACGAGAGCGTCATCAGGAATGCGATCGGTCAGGGCGTATGCCAGAGCATAACTGGCTTCGCGTGACGTCAGCTTGACCCGTCCATGTTCATCGGCTTCTCCGCCACCGAACTCGCTTCGATAGAGAAACTCGGGCTCCATCAAAACCGAGGTCATGACATTCTTCAGCGCTCCTGTTTTATCGCTGGTTTTGAGCGTCTCGGTAATCAGCGCTTGGTAGCGCGAGATTTCATCGGCCTTTGGTTCCCGTTGCAGGGCCACCTTGAATTGATGGGCGATGGCCGCCCGCCACGTTCCGGCGTCAGGTTTTTCACTCAGGATCACCTTCCGAAAAGGCTCGGCTGTGCGTCCGGGATTCCAGACCTCATCAGGAAAGCGGGCGCGGAATCCCCGTCCGTTTTTCTTGGCCTCGTGATATTCCTCCGAGTAGACGAACTCGCCACTTTCCAGCAAGGCGGCCCGAAGTTGTTTGTCGACCACCCATTGCGCATTGGAAAGGAGCGTCAAAAACTGCCCGCCTTCCACCGTTTCGGTGTCGTAATAGGCCACTCCGGGAGCGGTGGGCAGGTTGAATGGTTTTACGACTCCGAAGAAAGAATCCCTGCGGCCGCGACCCGACAGCTCAAAGACATCATTGATTTTTTCGAGGTAGATCAACTCGTTGATCCTCCAACGGCGGGGCCGCGTCGAAGGCTTCGCCTGCACACTTCCATCAAAGAGCTTCTCGTGATTGAGGTAGTTGGCGTATTTGTAGTAGCGGAGCTTATCCTCGAGTTTGGAGGCGTTAAAGATCTTCAGCTCGCTCCAAATCCAACCGGCGATCTCATCGCGCTCGGCCGAAGTGGGTTGGTCTGCCTTCTTGGGCGGCATTTCTCCGCTGAAGACATGCTCCAGCGCCATGTTGAGGATGTCGAGTCGCTCTCCCAGTTTCAGGGATGCCAGCTCATCGAGTTGAACATTCCCCTTTTTGGTCGCGGAATCATGGCACTCGTAACAGTAAAACCCAAGAAGGTCATCGACCTTGTCCGGCACCTTGAAGAGGTCGTTTTTCTCGGCAGCCGGTCCATTGGAGACAAGGAATCCCGTCAGGAAGGAAACGATGACCGATGTGCGAAGCATAAAAACAACCCCGGAGATGAATGACGACTCTCGCCGGACTGGCCATCACAAACGAGTGATCGTTTGGATGAGCCGGATTCCGGTTGCGGTCACTTCAGCTCAACGCTTCCCAGATTGACGTAAAGTCCGGGCAGCTCTTTCTTGAGAGCCTTTGCCCCTTCTTCGGTCACCTGGGATTGCCAGCCGAAAAGCTGCTTCAAACCAGCGAGAGATTTGAGCTTCAAAATCCCTGTGTCAGTGACCTTGGTGCCGTAAACGTTGAGGTATTCAAGGTCCTTGAGATTAGCGATGACTTCCAGAAGGCCGTCGCCCACCTCGGTTTGACTC
>JASFWU010000336.1:0-3424 GCA_050049035.1 Akkermansiaceae bacterium
CAGGATGGCATCGGATGCGGCAGGATCTCCGACTCGACCGAGGGACAGCAGGGCCTGGATGCGAACTCGTTGCGAGGGATCTTTCAGGCTGGCGATGAGAGGCTCCGTGAGCGAATGGGATTCGCCGGGTGGACTGGGAATCCGGTCCAGTCCAAGTCTTCGGCCCAGAGGATCGCTCACGGTTCGAATGGCTTGGGCACGAATCTCGGGATCGGCGTCTTGGAAGAGGGTTAGGAAATCCTCGCTCGAGGCTTCGCCGCGACGCAGCAGCTGCCCGAGACCCCAGATCGCATGGATACGACCGAGCTGATCGAAGGCCGTGTCCTCGGCGAAGGATTGCAGCTCGGCTCGAGCATCTCGCTTCGCCAGCTCCCACTGCGCCTTGAGCCGGACTCGCTGGTCCGTATGCCGAAGCAGAAGCGCCGAGAGGGTGACAAACCGCTCGCGTTCGATCTTGGAGAAGTCGGATTCGAGGAATGCCTGGGTATTCTCTCGGTCGGGATGGGCAAGCTTTCCGGGCACATCGATTCGCCAGACGGCTCCTTTCTGATTCAGAGGGTAGCCTCCGCCCCAGTCGACCCCGTAGAGCGCCCCATCGGGCGCGAAGTTCAGCCCGACGAGAGCGGTGCCTTGACCGATCTTGTGATCGTGGATCATCTCGAAGCTGTCGCCTTTGGGTTTCACCTGGAAAGCCCACTGTTCGCCCCGGGGGGCACTGGTCAGAAAGAAGTAGTTCTGATAGTCCACGCTCAGTGCGGTACCGGGGTTGAACTTGAATCCGGCGGGTCCGTTTTCGTAGTTGGAGAGGGGTGGGGTAAACCAGCGAGGTTGGTCCTCGTGCCATGGTTCGTGCATGAGATCGTGGATCCAGGGGTTGTAGCGATCGCGAAGATACTGCCAGTTCGATCGCCAACCGGTATCCAGATACTGCTCGACCCAGACGAGACGTTCTCGCTCTCCCGGGTAGTCGGCATCGTTGTCGACTCCGAAGAAATTGCCGAATTGGTCAAAAGAGATTTCCTGGATGTTGCGTTGGCCATGGGCATAGATTTCGAAGTTGGATCCGTCCGGTTCGCAGCGCATCAATCCTCCCTGGCTCGGGAATCGATAATCGAGCCCATCGGCGGTTTTCACTCGGATTCCCTTGTCGCCGATTGACCAGTAGATCCGACCATCGGGTCCGACAAAGAGACCATGCATGTCGTGCCCGGCATAGGCAATGTGCACTCCGAATCCAGATGCCATTACTGTCTTTTCGTCAGCCTTGTCATCCCCATCGGTGTCGCGAAATCGCACCATTTCAGGAACGGGGCTGACATAGACATCGCCTTCATGGAAAAGGACTCCTCCGGCGACTCCTCCGATGAGATGATCGAGATCTTCGGCGTAGGTGGAGATGGTGTCGGCGAGGCCATCCCCGTCAGTATCGGCGATGAGGTGCACCTTCTCGGTCAGGGCGGTGAGGTCCTGGATGTCATGAATCCCATCGCTGTTGTAATCTTTGACCCGCTTCGCGTTGGCCTTGCTGTTCTCCGGAGTGAACTGCTTCTTGTAGAACGCGATCTTGTCGTCGGTGGATCGAAAACTGAGATCGTTCTTGGTCCAATCGTTGTTCGGTCGGATGTCGAGATCGTTGGCCTTTCGCCGCATCGTCTGGGTGACATAGGCTCGGCCCTGGGGGTCGAAGGAAAGCGCTACGGGATCGGGAACCTGGAAGTTCGGCGTCCACTTCTCGAACTGCAGCTGCTTGGGATCGGCTTTCGCGGAGCGGGGCGAGGAAACCAAGGTTCCTTTCAGTTGGAAATCATCCCAGACACCCTTGTCATCGAAGGTGCCGAGACCAACCTGGCCCCAGGTGAAGCTCTTGTCGTGAGCGACATGCGTCGGTGTCTCCATGTCGTCGAAGTAGACTTCGATGAGCCCGTCGGCGACTCGTCGAACGATCTTGACGTCGTGCCAGGTCTTGTCTTTCCAGGGAGTGCCCTCTGTAGTCTTCTCGGAGATGGCGACACGAGGCGCTTCCTTCACGAGGAAGATCTGGTTGGCATGCGCATCGGTTTTCTGGCCGAGATGGATGTAGTAGAAATTCGAGGGGTCCTGGTATCCGAAGAAAAGGCACATATCGCGGTGCCCGTAGGACTCCTTCGTGGTCTGCACTCGCGCCGTCAGTTCGAAGTCTCCCACGACGATGTCATCGAGCAGGATGATGTTTTTCGGGCTGCGATAAGGGGGCTCGTATTTGGATCCTCCCAGGTTCTCGAGGACGGGGTTGCCATCGAGATCGCTGATCTTCCATGCTTTCTCATCGGTGGCGGTCCACTTCTCCATGCCCTTGGAGAAATCGTCCGAGTGGACCACGGGAAGATCCTCGGCGGTTGTGGATGCCGGAGCTAGGAGGTGGAAAGAGAGACTGGCCAGGAGAAGCCCGAGAAAACTGCGCATCCCCAAACTTGTCATATCTCGGAGATCGAATCCAGCGCGGAAGCAGACCTCGAATGCGCTCCAGTTTGTGCGCAAAGCATCACCAGCCACCGCCGCCACCACCTCCACCGCCGCCTCCCGAGGAGCCACCTCCACCGCTTCCTCCTCCGCTGGAGGAAGGCGAGGTCGAGGCTGAGGTCAGGGCGCTGGTGAGGGCTCCGCCGAGCGCGGAAGCACCCATCGCTCGATCGAGACCGGTATGGGTTCCGCTGTAGAAACCGGGGCGATAGCCACCGCGGTGCCCATCGGCTTCTCCCGCCCGGGCGAGGACTTCGGTAAACTGCTCGCTCCACTTCTGCTCGACATCGAGCGCGTGGGCGTAAGGGAGGAGTTTCTCGAAAAGCTCGGGAGTCTTCTGCGGCCCCGAGAATCCTGCGAGACGATCGGCTTCGGCAACGGAAAGGTAGTGTTTCAGTCCTTCGATATGATCAAGGACCTTTCGTCCGAGGTGGGTCGGGGCCTTGATGAGGTGGTAGAAAAGGACGTTGATCACGATGGCGACGAGAAAGGCGACGCTGGCAAGCAGCCCGGCGAGACTGAAGAAGGCAAACATGCCCCCGAACCAACCCAGCACGAAGGGGATGGAGAAGAGCGCCTGCCCCATCGCCGAAACCTTGCTCCCACTGCGAAACTTGCTGATCGTCGAGGAGACGAGAGCACCGGTTCCCACGGTCCAGATCGAGATCCAGAGCGCCATGAATCCAGCGCCTGCCTTGTCCCCGCTGTTGAGGATGAGGAGAAGGACCGCGAGGAGAGAAAGCAGGAAACCAGGCACCCAGTAGCGGGCATTGGTCAGGAAGTGGGTTTTTTCCAGCTGCTTGGACAGCGATTCCTTGAGGGCAGTGCGCGCCGACGAGAGGGTCCGGTGATTGCTCTGTTTCAGGCGGATCGATCTTCGAGACCCCAACAGTTGGGTAAACAGTTTCTGCTCATCGGGGGTCAG
>JASFWU010000337.1:0-3417 GCA_050049035.1 Akkermansiaceae bacterium
TCGAAAAAGAGGGCTTGAGGTAGCGAAGGAAGTTGCAATCCCGGTGATTTGGGACGGTCACACGATCGACGAATCATTTCGAGCCGACCTGATTGTGAACAATCAAGTTCTCGTCGAATTGAAGTCCGTTGAACGTCTTCAACCCGTCCATTCCAAACAAGTCCTCACCTATCTCAAGCTCACCAAACTCCACCTTGGTCTTCTCATCAACTTCGGAGCCCCTTACCTCAAAGACGGCCTCCACCGTATCGCCAATCAACTCCCCGAATCTCCAACGCTCAACTCATAACCTCTCTGCGCCTCCGCGTCTTTGCGTGAGGCCTTTTTCCACCGCCATGCCACCAGAACACCTCTCTCCTATCGGACGGAACCTACTCAATCGTCGTAGTTTCATGGCAAATACAGCCATGTCACTTGGCAGCTTGGGACTCGCCCAGCTTTTATCGGCTGAAGACGACCCCACCAACTTCACTGGAAAATCGCCCATTCGGCCTGAGATTGACCCTGACTCGCCTTATCTTCCCCGCCCCTCTCATCACGACGCTGCAGCAAAAAGGGTCCTCGTCATTTACTGTCCTGGTGCGGTTTCGCACGTCGACACATTCGACTACAAACCGGACCTCTACAAGTTCCACGGCCAGAAGCCACCCGGCATCCCCGCGGTGACCTTCGAAGGCCCAACTGGAAACATTGCCAAGCCATTCTGGGATTTCAAACCGCGCGGACAGTCCGGCAAAATGGTTTCTGATCTTCTTCCCCATCTTGCGGAACAGGTCGACGACTTTTGCTTTCTTCACTCCCTTCACACCATGACCTCCGCTCACCCCCAGGGTGAAAACTTCATGAACACCGGCTTCACCATGGAAGGCTTTCCTTCCTTCGGAGCCTGGGTCACTTACGCGCTGGGATCGGAGAATGAGGACCTTCCCGCCTTCGTTGCCATCAATGATCCCAGAGGAATGGCCCGCTCGGGTAAAAACAACTTCGGCAACGGATTCCTTCCGGCGGCATTTCAAGGGACCGACTTTAACGCCAAGAATCCCCCGCCCAACCTCCGTCGGCCCGCAGGCTACTCTGCAACCGATGATCGTCTCACTGCCGAAGTTCTCAAGCGCCTCAATGGATCCCACCTTGAAAAATACCCCGACGACGCGGATCTCGCGGCCCGCATCGCCAGCTACGAATTGGCAGGCAAGATGCAGATCACAGTCCCCGAGATGATGGATCTGACGAATGAGCCGGCCTCCATTCACAAACAATACGGGACCGACACGGGTTCGGATCTCAAAAAGGAGTATGCCAAGAACTGCATCCTCGCCCGACGTCTTCTTGAGAAGGGTGTGCGGGTTGTCCAACTCTTCAACGGATCGGACCCTTCAGGCGGAAACGGAATCACCAATTGGGACAGCCATTCCAACATCAAGAACACTCACGCGATGCAGGCCGAGATCATGGACCAGCCGACCGCGGCACTGATTTCCGACCTCAAGCAGCGCGGCATGCTCGAAGACACTTTGGTCGTTTGGGCCACTGAGTTTGGTCGCATGCCATTCCTCCAGGGGAACGGCACCGGTCGCGACCACAACCCCGATGCCTTCACCTGCTTTCTTGCCGGGGCCGGCGTGAAGAAAGGACATAGCTACGGAACCAGCGACAACTTCGGCGCAAAGGCCGAGAAGGACCCCACCAGCGTTTACGATTTCAACGCAACCATCCTCCATCTCATGGGACTCGATCACGAACGCCTGAGCTACTATCACAATGGTCTGGAGCGCCGCCTTACCAATGTGCACGGGCACGTCATCCAAGACGTCCTGGCCTAAGCGATGATCGGCTTGATCACCTTTCCTCCCACATCAGTCAGCCGGAAGCGTCGGCCGTTGTAAGTGTAAGTCAGTTTCTCATGATCAAAACCAAGCTGATAGAGAATAGTGGCATGGATGTCGTTCACATGAGCCTTATCGATGGCGGCGTGATGCCCAATCTCATCCGATTCGCCATAGCTCACTCCTCCCTTGATTCCCCCACCGGCCATCCACGTGGTGAAACAATGAGGATTGTGATCGCGACCCGGCTTCTTTGATTTTTGAGTTAAAGGAAGTCGCCCGAATTCTCCTCCCCAGATCACGAGGGTGTTTTCAAGGAGCCCACGTTGCTCAAGATCGGAAAGGAGACCGGCAATGGGAGTGTCGGTTTCACCGGCAAACTGGCTGTGGTTTCCTTTGATATCGTTGTGACCATCCCAGCTGCGTTGATTCTCCATGCCGCCAGAATAGATCTGCACGAAACGAACTCCCCGCTCGACCATACGACGTGCCGTGAGGCACTGGCGGGCAAAGTGATCGCAACGTTTCTCGCCTACCCCGTAGAGCCTCTTGATGTGCTCGGGTTCCTTCTCGATATCGAAGGCCTCGGGCGCTGCACTCTGCATGCGATAGGCCAACTCAAAACTCTTGATACGGGCTTCGAGTTCCGCGTCATCGGGCCGCTGTTGAATGTGCTTCCCATTGAGCTTCTTCAGCAAAGCCAGCTGGCGAAGTTGCTGGGCGTCGTTCATGTGAGCCGGGCGCTTGAGATTATCAATGGGATCTCCCTTGGGTTTGAGCCAGGTGCCTTGGTAAACGCTGGGAAGAAATCCCGCTCCCCAGTTGGCGGCATGACCTTTGGGAAGTCCACGATTGAGAGGGTCGGACATGACTACAAAAGCCGGAAGGTCGCGGCTCTCGCTTCCCAAACCGTAGGTCGCCCACGACCCGACACAGGGAAGCCCCATCCGCGGCTGTCCTGAATTCATCATGAAAAGAGCGGGACTGTGATTGTTGGACTCGGTGTGGCCCGAATGAATGAACGCCATCTTGTCGACGTGCTCTCCGAGTTTGGGAAAAATTGACGAGACCATCTTCCCGCATTGACCCCGCGGAGTGAACTCGAAGGGAGACTTCATCAAAGGTCCCACCGCGTTGGCAAAGAAGCCGGTGTTCTTGTCGAAACCCTTGAGTTCCTTCCCGTCCATCTTTTCCAGCTCGGGTTTGTAGTCCCAGGTATCCACCTGGCTCGGCCCGCCATTGATGAACAACCAAATGACCGATTTGGCTTTCCCTTCAAAGTGAGCCTTGCGGGGGGCAAGAGGGTCGTCACTTCCGGAAGTCAACAAGCCCTCTTCCGCAAGCAGGGTGGCAAGGCCGAGACTTCCGAGCCCGGCTCCTGAATTCTGGAGCCAGTGTCGTCGGGTATAAAGTGGTTGATCGTTCATGGCAGATAGATGAATTCGTTAAGGCTGAAAATGACTTGGGCCAGATCTGCGAGAGCCAGTTTACGGCCCTTTGTTGGGTCCCCGTATGATGAAGTTTGAGCGTCGATGAAACTGCGATTCTCTTTCAGTTCGCCTGCAGTTGGTTCACGACCCAAGGTGCGAAG
>JASFWU010000056.1:0-11186 GCA_050049035.1 Akkermansiaceae bacterium
TGTGGCGTATTGCGACTGACAACGGAATTTCCGTTGAGGATCTGACCAAGGCGAATCCCGGTGTTTCCGCAAGTTCGCTGAAAATCGGGCGAAAGCTGGTCATTCCGCCCAAACAGTAACATCATCGTCCCAGCATTTGGTTAAAGGAGCTTCCATTATTCTCTGCCTCGCGGTTGCCGCCCTCATCACCCTGGGTTTGGTGGTGTTGGCGAGCGCCAGCGCGACGTGGGACTCCTCGGTTCAACAGTATTCTTATCTCTTCCGCCAGGTAATTTGGCTGGTGATCGGGGTGGTGGTGATGATTGCGATGGCCTTGCTGGACTACCGCATTCTGCAGCGCCTCGCCTGGCCGCTCTTTGCGATTTCATGCCTGGCTCTCGCGCTTTGTTATGTTCCGGGAATCGGTGATGAAGCCGGTGGAGCAAAGCGTTGGATCGTCCTGCCGGTCATCGGCCGGTTCCAGCCATCGGAGCCCGCCAAACTGATTGTCATGGTGGCCTTGGCCGCGTGGTTTGCCAAATACCAGGCCGAGACCAAAAGTTTCATTCGCGGGTTTGTGATTCCATCACTCATCCTCGGTATTCCGCTCCTCCTGATCCTCTTTGAAATGGACATGGGAACAGCCGCCGGTCTGGGGGGGGGCGGATTGATCGTTCTTTTTGTCGCGGGTTCCCGACTGAGGTATCTCTCGGTCACCGCGGTTGTTGCGGGGTTCGCCGCTGTCGCCATGGTGAAGAGCGATCCCGTCCGCATGGAGAGGATCATGGCATTCCAGGATCTCGATGCACATAAGCAGGGCGTCGGACTTCAGCAGTGGTTGGCCCTCCGCGCTTTTGGCAATGGTGGTCCCGGCGGAATGGGACTCGGCAACGGCATCGTCAAGCAACTCAACCTTCCCGAGCATCACACCGATTTCATCTTCCCGGTGATGGGTGAGGAACTCGGTGTCTTTGCCACCATGGGAGTGGTTTTCTTCTTCGTGGTGATTCTTTTAGCTGGTCTTGGTATCGCCATGCAGGCACCCGATAAGTTTGGTGGTGTGCTTGGAATCGGGGTGACGGCCATCCTGATCATTCCGGCCATGATGAACATCGGCGTGACCACCGCGGTCCTGCCAAACTCGGGCCTGCCGCTGCCCTTTGTGAGTTACGGGGGATCCAGTCTCGTCTTCAGCTTCGCCATGATTGGCGTGTTGCTCAGTATCCTGCGTCGATCCCACGCCGCGAAGATGACCGAGATGCCGGTGGTCAAAAACAAGATTTACGAAGTACGGGTATAACCGTACGTCGTCATTTGGGAAGCACCCAGATGTTGCGGAACACCACGGGATTGCCGTGATTCTGCAGGAAAACCGGAAGCGGTTCGTCCTTCAATGGTCCTTTTCCGGGAGCAGCAGTGGTGTTGTCCTTGGGGAGTTCGCGATCCTTGTGAATCACCACGCCGTTTAACCTGACAGTCATTCTTGGCCAGGCGGTGCGCTTGCCGTCCTTGTCGAATTTGGCAGCGGTAAAATCGACATCGTAAGTCTGCCAGGTCAGGGGAGGGAGGCACATGTTCACGTCCGGTGCGGCGATGGAGTAGATTCCTCCGCATTCGTTCATGCGTCCATCGAGGGCAAAGGAGTCGAGCACCTGGGTCTCCCAACGTCCGCCGTAATACACTCCGCTGTTTCCGCGCTTCTGTCCGCGCGCAAAGGGTTTGTAGGGAGTGCGAAATTCAAGGTGGAGATGACAGTCTTTGAATTTTGGCTTGCTCAGGGTGCCCGTTGCTTGAAGAAGTCCGTCTTTCATTTTGCCGTTTTGCCAGTTTTCGACGCTTGTCCCGTCGAAAAGAACGGTTGCCCCTTTTGGGGGCTTTACTCCAAGCGTGGGGCTTTTTCGCTGCACCCGCGGAAGGGTCACGGGAGCCTCTTCACCCGCTTTGATCAATAACGATCCTTCTTCAAGGAGTGCGGAAAATCCACCTGCGGTAGCAAAGGTCACCCGGCCATCGTTGAGCTCTCCGGTCAGCTTGATGCGCTTCTTTTCTCTCGTCCAGCCGGCACCGGGAAGTCCTCCCTCGAGCACGTAGAGGTCAAATTTTCCTCCCCCGAGAGCCACCACTTGTCCTCCGAAGGCGGCATCTTTCGCGTGATACTCACCTTGGATCGAGAAGTCGGGGTCTTCCTTCTTGGCAACTTCCGGATCGGTCCAGGTTTTCTCGGCAAAGGAGAAGGTCGGGATCAGGGCACAGGCAAAAATTGTTTTCAGCGTCATATCGTTTTGGGTTTTGAACTCACTTTTGTTTTGGAGCGAAGGGAAATCAAATCGCCTCCTTCACTTTGATCATGGCATCAAGAATGGTGTTCCAGGTTTGCTGGGTTTCGAGAAGTTCGTTGGAGAACATGCAACCATCCCAGCAAAGGTGTTGGATCTTGCGGTCTTCGTGATCTTTGAGCCATTCGGCGGAGCACTTTACGATGTCGAGTTTGCCGTTGGGATCGTCGGCCGGACAATGGCGTCCGGTCTTATCGTGCGCGCCCGTTCCGTGGACCGTGCCATCGTTTTGAGCGACGTGGAAGTCGATGGTCCAGGGGCGGAGCTTGTCGACCATGGGGCGGTAGGCAGCCCAGAATTCCTCGTCGGTGTGTCCTTCCTTGACCAACGCATGTTCCGGCGCGTTGTAGCCGAGAAGATAGAGATAGGTGTGGGCGAGGTCGGATTGGAAACCGACGGTCTCGGGTATTCCGATCGCTTCGAGGAGATCGAGGGTGTCCTTCCAGGAATGGATTCCGCCCCAGCAGATTTCCCCTTCCATGGCGAGTCGTTCCCCGTGGTCGGCAGCCACTGCGGCGGCCCGCTTGATGGTGTCGGCGGCAAGCGCGGTATTACCGGCGGGGTCCTTGGCCCAGTCCTCGACCGATCCGGCGGTATCAATACGGATCGCTCCGTATTCCCGCACGCCATGGTCCTTGAAAATGGTCGCAACGCGGCAGGCTTTTTCGACGGCGAGGACGAAGTTGTCGCGGTCGCTTTCAGAACCGAAGGCAGGACCTCCGACTGTTCCCTCCCAAACGGGAGCAACGAGGGTGCCCACCTTCAGGTTGTTGGAGGCAATAAGGTCGGCAATCTTGCGGAGTTCGTCCTCCGGGGCGTCGGGATCGGTGTGAGGATGGAAAAGGAAGTAATCGACGCCGTCGAATTTCTTCCCGTCGACTTCGGCGTTCACGGTGAGCTCGAGCATCCGTTCGAGAGAGATGGGAGGATGATCGGTTCCTTCTTCTTTCCCGACCAGGCCGGGCCACATGGCGTTGTGAAGTTTCATATGAGTGGGGGATGGTGACTGGTGACTGGAGAATTTGAAGGAGGAATTTGGGAAGTCGGCAAATCCACAGGTGAGTGTTGGTGACTTCCGACGATCCTACCTGGGAATCTGCCATTCGTCCTTGAGTTTGTCCTCTCGTTTCTGTTCGAGGGTAAGTGAGATGACCCGGGAGGTTGCGATCAACCAGATGATCACAAGGAGCACGAGGATCCCGGTGAAGAAGAAAAGCGGGTATAAAAAACCACTGATTGCGAGGATCCCGAAAATGATTGGGGCCAGAATGAAAGTGATACCCACGGTTGTCCCGGCGATTGCTCTGACTGAGTCCCAGCGTTGAATCTTTGCCAGAAGGGGAGTCACCTGCTCGTCCTCGCCGGGAGGCTCAAAGGGGGTTGAGCTCATGGCTTGGATTGCCGTCTTGCTTGCCATTTGAAGAGGCACACCTGGAGCGTCGAATAGAAAACACAAAGCCCGGAAATGGCGATGCCCATGAGAAGCAGGAAAAAGACCTGGAGGATGTTTAGTCCCAGGAGTGTTTTGCCCATGGGGTGGCTTTTGGAGCCATCGTCAGAAAAGTCACTGTACCAACTCAAAACCCCAACGAGGGAAAGAAAGACCAGTACGGTAAAGAAGCTGATGTTTCTGACTCTGATGAGCCTTTCCAGTTTGCTCGGAGGTCGAGGAGCTTCACCCGGACTCTGATCAGTTGCCGGAGCACTGTAAGGATCGTCGCTCAGCTTTCGCTTAGTCGAGGTTGATGCCGAGAAGGGAGAGGATGCGGCCGAGGTCGTCGTTGCCGTAATACTCGATCTCGATTTTGCCCTTTTTCTCACCGTGGTGAATGGTGGTGTGAGTGGCGAAATGGTCGCGCAGGCTGTTTTGAATCGCAACGATATGAGGGTCGACCGGCTTGCGGGATGAGGAGGATTTTGAAGTGCCGGACTTTTGGTAGTTCTGCACGAACTTCTCGGCTGCCCGAACGGTCATGTTCTGGCGAAGGATTTGTTCAGCGACAGCGATTTGTTCGCGAGGTTGCTTCACTCCGAGAATGGCCTTGGCGTGACCAACGGTGAGATGGCCGTCGGCGACATGACGTTGGATCGGAGCCTGGAGATCGAGAAGTCGCATCGTATTGGCGACGCTCGCACGGGATTTGCCGACCCGCTGGGCGATGGTCTCCTGCTTGAGATTGAAGTCGCGCGCAAGGCGCACGTAGCCTTCGGCTTCTTCGATGGCATTGAGGTCCTGACGTTGCAGGTTTTCAATGAGGGCCATCTCAAGGACCTCCTGGTCGCTGGAAGGGCGCTCGATGACGGGAACCGTTTCGAGTCCGAGAAGGCGTGAGGCCCGCCAGCGTCGTTCCCCGGCAATGAGCTCCATTTTGCCATCAACCTTGCGGATGATGAGGGGCTGGATGATTCCGAGTTCGGCGATGGAGTTCTTGAGTTCGGTGAGGGTTTCCTCGGGAAAGTTTTTCCGTGGCTGGAGCGGGGACGGAACGAGGTCGTCGATGGCGACCTGGGTGACGCTTTCACCGGGCCGGAGTTCCACCCTGGCGTCCGGGACGGAATCGGAGCTGGCACCTTTGATGAGAGCTCCCAATCCTTTTCCTAACGCATTTTTTGCCATGGCCGAGGATGAGATATCGGAGCGGTCCGAGAATGGGAAGACCGGAATGCATCCTTAACTTTTTTGAAATGACAGGTTCACTTGGCAGTCTTGACCTCCGGGCAATCTCGGGTCATTTCATGGGCATGAGATTACTGATTCTGACGGCGGCAATCTGCGGATTCGCGCAGGGACAGGCACCGGTCGCCGGGATTCCGAAACGGCAGCTGGTTCCAATGGAGGTGATGCAGCGGGCCCAGGCTCCCACCCAGAAGATGATCGATCAGATGGTGAGGGGGAATTACAAGGCGCTCATCGATCAATGGCATCCGGGGTTTGTGAAGGCGATCTCCCGGCCCTACGGCGGTCCCGAAAAGTTCAAGGCATCGGTGCTCAAAATGTTGAACCAGATGGGTGGCAACGGGATTGCCATTCAGGCGGGGATTACCCGGAAACCGGACATCGCCTTTGAGGTGGACTGGGGTCCGCAGGATGTCCTTGTCGATGGCAAACCGGTGACGGGTCCGGATGGGAAGCCGAAGCAGGAGTTCGCCTATCGTCAGTGGATGGTTTATGTGCCGACGGTGATTGATGCCAATATCAACAACACCCGGGTGGAACCCGCGGTGCTGGAAAAATGGAGGACGTTCAGTTTTCAGATCGCGATCTCTCCCAAGCGCAATGAGAACTGGACCTTCATCGATGGAGGCCGGGTCACCCCTCTGCAGTTAAGAAAGATCTTTCCCTTTCTCCCAAAGGACGAGAAGGATCTGATATTTCCAAAGGTCAGACGCGAACAAATCAAGTAATCGAGCCGAACAGGAGCCGTGGGAAAAAAGAAAAAGAAGAAGGACAGGAAACTGTCGCCCGCTGAGAAAGAGGCCAAGCGGATCAAGAAGTTGACCAAGCGCGGCGAGAGTGATTTTGTCGAGGTCCGCGGATCGGAGATTCACGGTCGCGGGGTTTATTGCATCGAGCCGATTGAGAAGGGGCAGTATTTCATCGAGTATGTCGGCAACCTGATCGACAAGGAGGAAAGTGAGAAGCGGGCCTGGAAACAGTATGAGGAGCACGAGAAGACCGGAGCAGCTGCTGTTTACATTTTCAATCTCACCAAAAAGTGGGACCTCGACGGCAATGTGGAGTGGAATCCCGCACGCCTCATCAATCACTCCTGCGAGCCGAACAGCGAGGCCATTCAGGATGGCAAACGCATCTACCTCCAGGCCTTGCGCGATATCGAAGTGGATGAGGAGATTACCTTTGATTACGGCTTCGATGTGGAGTGCTACGAAGACCATCCGTGTCTTTGCGGAACTGAAAGCTGCATTGGCTACATCGTGGGCCGTGACTATCACGACGAGTTGCAGAAGCTTCTGGCCGAGAAGGAGAAGGAAAAGGCATCCTGATCCGACCATTTTCGGGGGTTGGCAGCGGGCCGATTTCGGTTCAGGTTCCGGGAACACCATGAAATCGATTCTGACAATCCTCACCCTTGCCCTCGGTTGCGGATTTTTATCCGCGGGTTCTCCGGTCCGTGCCAACCAGATCATGCGGCAATACGACCAAGCCTATCTACAGTGGATCAATGACGTGCGAACGGCTCCCACGATGGCCGTCAAGAACAAGCTGTGGGAGCAACGTCCCGATGCCGGGGAGGCGGGACGCAGGGTGTGGGAGGAAATCCGGGAGAATCTTGAGGAGGCCTGGACGCTTGATCCCGCCGGTTGGTTGTTGCGCGAGTCCGCCGACTTTGCCTCGACTCCTCCTCCGGTCCTGGTGAGGGGGAAAAGGATGTTTTCTCCGGCTGCGACCATCCGCGAGGCTGTCCGGCAACATCATCTCCAAAGTCCCAAGGTGGGTCCTTATTGCGTGTCGTTGACCCATGTCGAGGATCCCAAGGCCATGGCTCTGCTTGAGTTGATCGAAAAAGTCAATCCGTCCGAGGCGGTCAAAGGAGCGGCCGCACTTGCGCAGGCCATTCTCCACCGTCGCCTCGGGGATGACAAAGTCTTCATGGGAAAGCGACAGGCCAATTTGGTGACCGCGATCAAGGCTCCTGATTTGACAGTGGGTCGCACGACGACCCAGGCGATCATCAAGGACGAGATTTTCCGAATGAGCAATTTGACGGTAGGGCGGGAAGCCCCCGACTTTTCCGGGGTGGAGGTGGATCTCGAGAAGTCAAAGTTGAGCGATTACCGCGGGAAGGCGGTCGTGCTTTTTTTCTGGCATGCCCTGATGCCGGCCCACGATGAATCGCTGGCCCTCTTCCGGAGATACCAGGAGGAGTTTCAGGGGAAGGAAATCGAGATCATCGGCATCAACCTCGATAATCCGCTGACTCTCCGTGACCACATTGGCAAGGGGCGAGTCACCTGGCGGAACTTCACCGATTCCACCCAGAAAATCAGCAAGCTTTACCGGGTCGAACGTTGGCCGCGGGTCTATGTCCTCGATCACCTCGGAAAAATCCAGTATCGCGGCGAGCCCGGTGAGTTTGTGAAGCTGTATTCCCTGGACCTTGCCAAGCAGGCTGCCGAGGCCAAAGCTGCCTCAGGAAATCCCGGGGAGTAGCCGCGACAATCCCTGGCCAAGGTCGAGGAAGGTGTTCCACCACTCGAAAAGGAAGCTGAGAAGCTGAACCTCGCGCGAGGTGGCGCACAGCATCATGCTGAAGAGGACGAGGTTGGCAAAGATGATCAGCATCAGAGACAGGAAGGTGCCGTTTTCCTTCAAGTCGGGTTGATCCTTGGGAATCATCCAGACGGTCCAGACGATATGAAAGGTCCAGGTGAATCCAAGCAAGCCGGTGAAGAGCAAGCCCAGTCGTGGGATGTCCGCGATCATTCCGATAAATCCATGGATTGAAATCACCACCGCCGACCAGAAGGGAACAAAGTAGGGAGAGAGGGCAATCAGGATGTTCGACTTGTTCGTCATGACATAGCCGCCATCGGTGCTGAAGTGGATCGCGCTCACTCTGCCTCCGCAGACAAGGATGAACATCGCGTGGGTCAGTTCATGTCCCAACACATACAGGTAAAGCAGCCAGTCGTTGGCAATCCCCAGCATGAACCAGCTGAGCATCGAGAGAATGCCCACCACCAGACAAAGGAGCTCGGTCGAATACCAGATCGTTTCGAGAATGCGATCTTCGCCGCTTTCCTTGACCAGCGTAATGACGGTGATGAAGCAAAAGGGGATCAAGGCCAGACCCAGGGCCCAATGGAAGAGGCGCTTGAGAAAACTCCGCGAGAGAAACTCGTCGTCATAGAAATCCTCGGGAGTCGCCGTGCCGGCAATGGCGGCGTGACGGGTCATGCGATTCCGGCGGCCGTTCCGCCGGTTGACCTCGTTTCGGGCCGCCTGATGAATGCCAAGCAGACCACCAAAAAATCCAGTCCGACGTTCGCGGGAACGCGGACGGGCTGATCTGGAGTTTCGGCGGTTGGGCATCGAGATGGTTAGGATTACTAAAATATTCTAAAAAATAAAGCAAATGTCTCGGATTCGCCGGGTGCATTGGCCTGCTCTTTGCTAGCCTGCCAGAGTGAGCGAGAAACCAGAGCTGCCGGGGCTCGTGAAAATCGATCCTTGGCTGGAGCCATACACCGAAGAGATCCGGGCAAGAATGTCCCGGCTTGACGAGCGACGCTCTGAGTATGGGGACTTGCAGGAATTTGCCCGAAGTCATGAAACGCTGGGGCTTCACCGCACTGCAAGCGGCTGGGTTTTCCGGGAATGGGCTCCGCGGGCGAAACGGCTGTTTTTGACCGGGGATTTCAACGACTGGTCGCGTGAAGCGACTCCCTTGAGCCGATCCCGCGAGCTTGGGGTTTGGGAGGTTCGACTTCCCGAAGAGGCGATCACCGAGGGGATGAAATTCAAGGTTCATGTGATCGGGGCCAACGGAGGGCATGATCGAATTCCGTCACATGCCCGGCTTGTCGTTCAGGATGAGGAAACAACGGCGTTTTCCGCCGAGGTGCCTTCGCAATCGGAGTATTCATGGCAAAATGAAGCTCCGGGACCAATCACGGCCCCTCGAATCTACGAAGCCCATGTGGGAATGGCGACCGAGGAAAACCGGGTGGGCACCTATCGCGAATTTGCGGATGACATTCTTCCGCGAATCGCCCGGCTGGGATACAACTCCGTCCAGCTCATGGCGGTGGCGGAGCATCCCTACTACGGATCGTTCGGTTACCATGTCGCCAACTACTTTGCTCCCAGCTCCCGATGCGGTTCTCCGGAAGATCTCAAGTATCTCATCGATACCGCACACGGCCTGGGGATGGCGGTCCTTATGGACATCGTTCATTCCCATTCGGTGAAAAACTTTGCGGAGGGTCTCGCGGCCTTCGATGGTGAGGAGGGATTGTATTTCCATCTCCACGATCATCCCCAGTGGGACTCCCGTCTCTTTGACTACGGTCGTCGGGAAGTGTCCCGTTTTCTGCTGTCAAATGTGGCCTATTGGATGACGGAGTTTCGCTTCGATGGCTTCCGCTTTGATGGGGTGACCTCGATGCTTTACCATCATCACGGCAATATTGCTTTTGATCATTACGACAAGTATTTCAAGGACGGGGTGGAGTGGAATGCCGTGACCTATCTGCAGCTGGCCAACGAACTGATTCACGAGATCAATCCAAATGCCATGAGCATCGCCGAGGATATGAGCGGGATGCCGGGGCTTTGCCGTCCACTCTCCGAGGGAGGTCTCGGCTTTGATTATCGTCTCGCGATGGGGATCCCGGATCATTGGATCAAGTTGCTCAAGCATACACCGGACGAAGACTGGAACCTCGACGAGATTTACCACACCCTGAACAACCGGCGTTATGGTGAGAAAACCATTGCCTACGCCGAGAGCCACGATCAGGCGCTGGTCGGTGACAAGACTCTCGCCTTTTGGTTGATGGATGCCGCGATGTATCACCACATGGCAAAGGGTGATGACAATGCCGAAGTTGACCGCGGCATGGCACTGCACAAAATCCTCAGGCTTCTCACACTGGCACTGGGAGGGGAAGGTTACCTCACTTTCATGGGAAATGAATTCGGCCACCCCGAGTGGGTGGATTTTCCCCGCGAGGGAAATGACTGGAGCTACCACTATGCCAGACGACAGTGGTCCCTTGCCGATCATCCGGACCTGAAATACCGGGAGCTGGAGGCCTTCGATGCAGCCATGATGCCCGTTGCGGAAAAGGTGCTGCCGACAGCCGGCGCCCGGATGCTCAATCTCGACCAAGCCAATCAATGCCTCCAATTCGAGCGGGGAAATTTGATCTTCGCAGTGAATCTCAGCCCTTCCATTTCGGTGGCGGACTATGAATTCCCGGTGCCCGTCGAGGGCCGGTATCGGATGATTCTTTCGTCTGACCATCCAAAGTTTGGAGGGCACGGAAGAACGGATGATTCAATCACTTACCCGACGGTGGCGGGGCGGTTGAAGGTCTATCTTCCCTGTCGGACGATGTTGGTCTTTGAAAAAGAGACGTAGGAATTCCCCTGCCTCGCAGGGTGGCCCCACCCGGGCCCGGGGATTCAACGAACGATGCGATAGAAGCGCACCGGTTCGTTTTGGTTGGGCCTGACCACCATCGGGCTCACTGCATCCGGGAGATTGGCCCAGCCTGTCTCGAGCGAGGTTGAGGTTTGCAAGGTGTCGCCTTCGTCACCCTGCCAGACGAGGATGGTTTCTCCCGCGCCTTGAGCAGCCAGGAGAATGATCTCGGAAGGTCTTTCTCCAAGGAGCTCAAGATCGAAGCTGAGATCGGACGAGCTGGCATTGGCCTGGTGGACTTCGACGGCAATGGTGTTTTCTCCAGCGAGTAATCCCGGGGCCGGGATGACCTGTTCGTAGAAGTTGTTTTCCTGCCCGCCGGGGGCGACGTTGCCGGTGTAGGCATCGAAGCTGATTGGTCCAGGATCAATATTGCTTCGGAATTCCTCGTCACCATTCAGGTAAACAATGGCGCCATCGTCCCGAACAAGACGAACCCGGAGACTTGAAAACTGGCTTGGGTCCGGTGCGGTAAAAGTGTGCCTGAAATAGGTGGTGGCGTGCTTGTTGGAAGAGTCACTGCCAAACGAGATGACCGTGGCTTCGTCACCATCGCCGTAACCCAGTTGCGCCAAGCCTTCCGCCCATGAGGCGGCGTCAAAACCGGTCCCGCTCCAGGCAGTACCTTGGTCACTACCATCATCGAGGTATCTCCAGGTCGCCCCGGCCGGGATGAGAACTTGTGGGCCGGAGTTCCTCC
>JASFWU010000057.1:0-11130 GCA_050049035.1 Akkermansiaceae bacterium
GGCCCATGGCAAACTCTTCCAGGCCCTTGTCGAGCATTTCGAAGCGGGGAAAACGGTCGAACTGGTTGCCTTCACCCAGCATCTCATGGACCGCGACCTCCTCGATTCCATCGGAGGCCCACCCGCCATCACCGAGATCTACACCTACGCGCCCACTGCCGCGCACTTCGATTCCCACCTTGGGATCGTGAAGTCAAAGTTCATCCTGCGCAACATCATCACCTCCTGCACCGAGTCGATCACCACCGCTTACGAGGATCCGGAGGACGTGCAGGAATTTCTCGATACCGTGGAGCAAAAGGTTCTCGAGATTCGCGAAGCGAGCGAGACCAACGACGAGATGGACATCAAGTCGGCGGTCAACGAAGTCTCGAAATACCTTCAGGAATTTCTCTCGGGCGATCGCGGGCTTTCCGGAATGACAACGGGATACGGGGAACTCGACAAGATGATCAACGGACTCAAGGCACCCGACATGTTCGTCATCGCGGCGCGCCCTTCGATGGGAAAGACCTCGTTCATGATGAACATCGTCGAGCACATCGCCATCACTTCAGGCAAGCCCGCCATGGTTTTTTCCTGCGAAATGTCGACGGTGCAAATCGTTCAACGTCTCGTCTTTTCCCGGGCACGTTTCGAGTTTCAAAAGCTCACCAAAGGTTACCAACCGAGCCGGGAGGATCTTCGGAGAATCAAGCAGGCGTCCTCCGAAATCTCTTCCTCCAAGCTCTTCATCGATGACACCGCCGGGATCAGCATCAACGACCTCAGGGCGAAAGCCCGACGCAAACACCGCGACGAAGGGATCAGCGTCATCGCCATCGATTACCTTCAGCTCATGCGCTCGACCTCCCGTCAGGCCTCGAACTCACGCGAGCGGGAGATTGCCGAAATCTCGGGGGGGCTCAAGGCATTGGCCAAGGAGCTGAATGTCCCCGTGATCGTGCTGGCCCAGCTCAACCGGGGACCGGAGGGACGCACCGGCTCTTCGCTGGGGGTTCCACGCATGTCCGATCTCCGGGAATCGGGTTCCATCGAGCAGGACGCTGACATGGTGGGACTGCTTTATCGAAAGGTCTATTACGTCGATAACCAGGAAGACCGTGATGAAGACGACGGCGAAGCCGAGTTGGTCCTCGCCAAGAACCGGAACGGTCCTACCGGAAATGTTCCATTAACCTTCCTGCCCGCTTTGATGCGTTTCGAAACGCGCGCCTTTACTCCCGAACCCTGAACCCAAAAAATCTGTCATGAGCTATAAACACTCGGTCTGCCGCTGGTGCTTCGATCAGGTCCCCCTCCCCGAACTGGCGGAATGGTGCCAGGAGTTGGGCATCGAAGGGATTGACCTCCTTCATCCCTCGGAAGCTCTGGAGATTCAGAAATACAATCTAACCTGTCCGGTCACTGCGGCACCGGAGCACCCCAGCGGCTTGGGTTGCATCGAGAAAGCCTTCAACAAACCCGACCATCACGCCACTCTGCTCGAAATCTACGAAGACCTCATTCCGAGAGCCGCCGATGCCGGCATCCCCAACGTCATTACCTTCTCGGGAAATCGCGAAGGCCTCAGCGATAAGGAAGGTCTCGAGAACTGTGCGCGAGGTCTCGAACCTCTTTTGGCACTCGCCGAGAAGCACAACGTCACTCTCGTGATGGAGCTTCTCAACTCACGTGTCGATCACCCGGACTACCAATGCGACCGGAGCGATTGGGGACTGGCTCTTTGTAAGAAGCTGGGATCTCCGCGTTTCAAGCTTCTCTACGACATTTATCACATGCAGATCATGGAGGGAGACATCATGGCGCATATCTTCAAGCATTCGTCGTACTACGCGCACTATCACACCGCCGGTTGCCCGGGTCGCCACGAGCTCGACGAATCACAAGAGCTCTACTACCCCGCCATCATGGAAGCGATTCGGCAAACCGGCTACGAGGGATTTGTGGCGCACGAATTCATCCCCACCTGGCCGGATCCCAAGAAGGCCCTCGCCGATGCAGTGAAGCGATGCTCTTAGATCACTTCTTCGGAATCTGATTCAAAGTGTAGTAGGCTTTACGGTGAGGAAGCTCCTCTCCATCTTGCGAACGAACTCCGGTCACCGTCAGTTCGTGAACATAAAAAGGACGAAGGTCTCCGACCTTGAGTCGAACGGTTTTGCCATCGGGGGCCAATGCCACGCTGTGAATCGGCAGCTGTCTGGTGAGGATCTCGTCCCCGCCATAACGTGATGAGTATTGGTAAGTGAAACTGCTCATCGCAAAGGCCTTCGCCCATCCGTCTTTTCCAAGCTTCTTCGTGAACTCGATCTCGAATCCGTCCGGACGCGCCCGCATTTCGCGAATTGCAAACGGCGTCACTCCCGTTCCGCGAACTCTCATCAAGCCGTAGGCGCGATTGCCCAATGAAGACCATCCCCGGTTGGTCATGCCCACCAAAAGCGAACCGTCAGGTGCGAATCGCAGTCGAAAAACGGCCGAAGGGAATCCATCGAGAAAGGGGAAGCAAGCTCCCTGGTATTGCCCACCGACCTTCTCCAGAAAGACTCGGCTGATGGCAGAATTAGTGAACTCGCCGACCAAAAACTGTCCATCGAACGGTCCAAACTTTCCGTTGGCCTCGATGCATTCAAGGTCGGTCGCGCTACGGCCCATCTTGTTGTAGGGCAGCCAGACAGCTGGTGGGACAAAACGCTCCTCGCTTGCCAGGGCATCGGGATAAGGGCGGTTGGCCGTGGGCATATTCATTTGAAAGGGAGCGGACGAAGACTTCAAAGAACCGGCCGACTCCTGGTTTCCGTAAAAGACCCCGTCGCGCAGGTGGTAGATCGGAGTGGCTGGAATCCAGGTTCCCTGTTGATCGGAAAAGAAAACCTCGCCGCCGCGATTTGTTCCCAGACCACAGGGCGAACGCATCCCAAGCGACTTGGGCACAAAACGACCTTCATTGTTGATGATGCCTCCCCACCCCCTCCATCCGTTGGCATTGTCAGCCAGCTTTCCCATACCGAGATTCAGGGTAACCCAGCGATTACCCTGGCCGTCTGGTTGCGGGCCGTAGGCATAAGCATGGTAGTTTCCGGAAACTCCCCAGCCGTCACACTCGGTCAAATATTGGTCAGCGACACTGTCCCCATCACGATCCTTCAAACGCGTGACCTCTCCACGCTGCGTGACCAGCAAATCGTCGCCATCGCGAAGTAGACTCAAGGGTTCATGCAAGCCATAGGCATAGCGATGATAACGAATGTTCTCAGGCTTTCCGGAAAGAACTCCATCGAGCAACCAAACTTCGCCCTTGCGGATGCAAAGGGCCAAACGTCCGTCCTTCATCCACTCCATCCCACTCACCTCCAACGGGATTCCCTTACCCGGTTTCCATTCGGTGGAGCGGGAATGATTGGGCGAACTGGCCGAGAGGATTTCGAGACGTTCATAGGATTCGGCATCCTGCCCCGCAGAAACGAGACACCCGAATGCCTGGCAAAGGAGACTGCCAAAAACCAACCTTTTCATTTCCATCGATACATCACGGTGAGGGTTTTTCCTTTTTGCGATTGCTCGAAAGCAAGACCCGGCGGGTGCTCGATCATTGGAGCATCTCCCTTGTTCCACGTGAGAGTTCGCCTCAACCTTCCGCCCCTCACTTCAAAGCGCTCGCGGATCATTCGTTCTTCACTGGCCAGTAGAAAAGTCGGGATTCCCTGTTCATCGAGTTCGAATCCCCGGAACCGTTTTCGGGATGTCGTATCAGGAAAGGCGCGAACCTCTTTTCCAAGAGGCTTTTCAAACGGTGCCGCCCGGGTGAACCAGGTATGATAGGCATCAAAGAACGCCCCACGCCAAACCACCGCGGGCCGCCCTTTCTCTCCGTCGTAGGCCAGATGAATCCCCTCGGGAAAGCCCACCAAAATGGCCCTGGTCCCGGCACCTTTGAAGAAGGTCCGTTGAATGATGGGACGCGTCCTGGGCAGGAGTTCAAACTCACCTGTGCGATGATTCGGGAACCCCTCCGGGCTTCCCTTTCCGTCCACGATGAACGCCCAGATCGATGCGATCTGCTTTTCGGTATCCCCATCCAAAACACCGGGCAGACTCGACCGGCCCTCGGGCCACAAACGAGGCATGAGCGTGCCCGGGCGGTAAGAGGGAGGATCGAGAAGGTAAGATCGAAACCACTCGGGCCGGATTCTTTGATTCAAGTCTGATAAATCAAGGGCTGGAATTCCCAGCGATCTTTGCTCCCCCCAATGATGGCAGGTGATGCAGTTGCTCCCTCCCCGGGTGCCCAGCAGTTTCCTTCCTGCCTCCAGTGTCCCCGAAACTTTTGTCAGAGGTTTTGCATCAGGTCTGGCATCGGTTTTCTCCAACCACCCCGCAAGCGCCTTGGCATATTGTGGATACGAAGGCATGGCAGTTTTGAGATAAGGGCGCACCCGGGATTCGGATTTCCCGGCCAGGACTTGCTCCAGCCATTCGCGTTTGAGTTTGTGCCCGATGCCGGTGAGTGGGGGCGGAAGCCGACCCGAGTCACCCAGGCTTTCTTCCCCGTGAAAAAACAATTCAGTTTCAGGTGTCGGACCTCCCAATCCTTCGCGCTCGTGACAAGCATAACAATTCATGGCCTTGAAAGTGACCGTGGTCATCTGCCCTCTCGCGACCTTTCCTTTGGAAAGAAACTCTTGAAGCGACTTCTTTTGAATCTCGCTCAAATCGTAGCGCGGCAAACCTTTTCGTGGCGCGGAAGACAAACAGTGGCTGGGCTTGGCAGGTGAACTTACCCTCAACGGAACGAGCTCCGGCTTGGCGAGACCCGGGAGGTCGTGGCAAGAGGCACACGAGGCCGATTCCACCAGACTCTTCCCCAGTCGAATCTCCTCCGGCGACGTCTTTGGCCACGGTTTGATTCCTTTCTCCGCCCGGGGATCGCTGCCCTGAAGATCCAAAAGGTAAGCCGCCATGTTGATCGTTCCATCGCGACCCAACTCAAAGTGCGGCATGCGTCCATCGGGTCGGTAGCGACTCATGTTCGCAAGAAGGTGTTCGAGAGCCATCAAGCTGGTCTTGGCCTTGAAGTCGGGAAAAGAAACCGCAAGCGAAGAACCGAGATCAGGCCCCTTCCCCGCCGGTCCCTGATAGTCGTCACCCGGGGCATGACAAGCCACACATCCCTTCTCATGGTAAAGGGCACTGCCTTCCTCGGCATTAGCATGACGAGGCGGCTTAAATTTCAACCCCTTTCCCAGCGATGAAAGGTAGGCCGTGATCGCACGAATCTCATCGTCGTTCATTCCATGAGTCATCGCCGGCATGGTTGAGCCCGCCCTTCCGGCAGAAGGGTCTTTGAGAAAACGAGTCACCCAATTGTGATCTACCCGGCTTGCGAGATTCTCAAGGAGAGGTCCTTTCCGTTCGACCGCCACCGTCGATCCTCCATGGCAGTTGGCGCAGCCGAGCTCGGAGTAAAGGACGGCTCCTCCTTCCGCGGAAACACCCTTGGAATGAAACCTGTCAAACCCGGCGACGTGTGGCTCCGCTCCCGCCATCAATGACAGAAGAACCAAGAACACAATGTTTCGAATCCTCCTCATCAGATCCGGGCCAAACAGCGGGAAAGATGCTTACGTGAAGTATTGATCAGCTCATTGATTTCGCCGGCGGTTGGCATGACCGGAATCCCGCGCGGAACCGGATGCATGAAAATTTCCGAGAGGCCATCGAATTCGATCTCTTTGAGAGCCTTGAGGATCGGGACGTAGTCGAGCGTGCCAAATCCAGGGAGCTGCTTTCGCTCTTCCTCCCGTCCCATCTTCTTTTTTGAAGAAGGATGGTGCTCCTGGAAATAAAAGAACGGAATCATCTCTTTTCCGAGATCACGGATGAGCCCGGGCATCTCCTTCACGGCATCGTACAAATGATGAGGGGCAAAAGCGATGCCGACATTCTTTGAAGGATTGAGCTCCTTGAAGTAACGAATCGAATCGGGAGAGGAGAGCATGGAGTTCTTGTGATTCTCGATCGCCATCGTCACTCCAAGCTCCTCGGCCAGTTCGTAATGCGGCTTCAGCTTTTCAAAGAAGGCCTGCACCTGCTTCTTTGCCTCAGCTCCAACGGGGTCAGAGGCGCCCATCCGTCCAGAGCCACAGACCGTCATCCGGCCTCCATTCTTCTTCAACCAACGCAGCTCGGCATCCTGTCGAAATGGCCCGAGAGGGTAGCAGGTCGAGATCGACATCCTGGTGTCGGACTTTTTCAGCATCTCCTGGAAGGCCTCGTCGCCCATCGCTTTGACTTGCTCACGATGGGTCGCGTGAACCTTCCGCCAAATGTCCACCGAGCCAGCTCCCGTCTTTCCGGCACTTTTCAGGACGTCCTTGAGATGAAGATCTCCATACATGGCCGAGGACAGGACATACTGGAGTCCGAATGTCTTTTCTTCGGCACGAAGCGTCCGTGGGGCCAAGGCCATCGCTCCGGCCGCTCCCACCGTTTTGATCATCGTTCTTCTCTCCATCTCAAACTATGGTGAAACCTTTGCCGCTTCTTCCATCATGCGAATCCAGGGGCCCACGTATGCTCCGCTGTCATGATAGGTTCTCCCGGAGACCAGGTTCCCATCAATCACGCAGGCTTCGTTGACAAACTCACCTCCGCAGATTTCCAAATCAAACTGACACTTGGGAACGGTGGCCATTTTGCGCCCCTTCACCCGGTCGGCCCGTGCCGGAATCTCCACGCCATGGCACACGCTGGCAATGGGCTTGTCGTGATCAAAAAACCACTGGGTGAGCCTGATGAGATCCCCATCGTCGCGGATGTATTCCGGAGCCCGGCCACCCGAGAAAAGAATGCCCAGATAGTCCTCCGGATTCACCTCGCTGAAGGCGAGATCGGCTTCAAGCTGGTAGCCTTCCCACTCCTTGGTGATGGTCCACCCGGGACGAACTTCATGCATCACCATCTGATAGCGACGCTTTTCAGGAGCAATCACCACCGGTTGGATCCCGGCTTCCTGCAAGCGGTAATAGGGGTACAGCGTGTCGACCGTTTCACTGGCATCGCCAATGACAATGAGGGCTTTTCCAATCACTTGATCGGCGTTCGTGCTTTCACTTTGATTCATGGTTTTGGCTCGATTGCCCCACACGCTATGAAGATTGACCGATCTGTCCATTCAGTCATTGTGCACAAAACATCAGCTTTTTCGTCACGTGCCGTCAGTTCAAGAAACCACGTTTCGACGGGTCGCCATTCTGATTGAAACGACCCGGACCTACACGCGCGAACTCCTGGCTGGTGTCAGTCGCTACTCTCACCAACACGGCCCATGGTCGACCTTCCTTGAACTCCGCGCCCTTGAATCGTCTGTTCCGCCGTGGCTTGAGAACTGGGATGGCGACGGAATCCTCGCGAGAACTTACACTCGCGAAATGGCCGCCGCCATCGCAGCGACCGGACTCCCGGCTGTCGAGCTGCGTTCCTCGAATTTCAATCAACACTTCCCGTTCGTCGGCAACGACAATCACAAGGTGGGACAAATGGTGGCGGAGCATTTCATCAACCGGGGATACCGTCGTTTTGCCGCCTACACCCTCGATACCGAATCGTTCTTTCGCGAACGATCCGAGAAGTTTGTCAGCTATCTGCGTGAGTCCATCAACGCCGACTGCGCGCTACTTCCTTCCGGTGGCGATTCGACTCCCGACGACTGGGAAGCTCATCAGCGAAAGCTCATCGAGTGGCTGGAGTCACTCCAAAAGCCGGTTGGAATCTTCGCGACAAACGACCAACTGGCGACCCGTCTCCTTGATGCCTGCCAGAGGGCCGGTATTGCCGTACCAGAAGAAGTAGCAGTCGTGGGCTGCGAAAACGAAACGACCTTGTGCAATTTTTCGTCACCGCCCCTGACCAGCGTTCGCTTCGACGGGGAGGCGGTTGGCTACCGGGCCGCGGAGATCCTGGATCACCTGATCGATGGCAAATCCACGCCCAACCCTCGGGAGATTCTCATCCCTCCGAAAGGGATCGAAATCCGCGCCTCGTCCGATGAGTTTGTCATCGAGGATCCCGTCACCCTCAAGGCGGTGAAGCTCATTCGTCAAAGAGCTTTCGCGGGCATCACGGTTGCGCAAATCTGCGAGGAACTTGGCGTCTCCCGAAGCACTCTGGAACGCCGGATGAATGAGAGCTTGAAACGGGGCCCCAAAGCCGAGCTCCTTCGAGTGCGCTTCGCCGAAGTGAACCGGCTTTTGAAAAACACAAACCTCACCATCGAGACCATCGCCGAGATGACCGGCTTTTCACACACTCATTATCTGCAAACGAGCTATCGCGATCGATTTGGCATCACTCCGGGCGCGGCCCGAAAAAACCAAAGCTAGATCTCCTTCCGACAGAACGACCAGGCGGCGAGACTGAGCATCACAGCACAGAAGAGACAGGAACTTCCGATGGCACTGAACTTTGATTCCATCTCCGAACCATCTTGTAAATCACCCTCATTCCCCTCTTCCTTCATTTGCTCCATGAGCTTTTCGTAACCCCCAAGATCTTCGAGACCTCCGATCACCAGCTTCTCCTCGGCCACATCCATGATGGGGCCATTCTTCGGGAGAAAGAGATGGGCAGTCTCGAGGATATCGAGCCACCTCTTGATTCCTTCTCCGCGATCCTCATCGACCTTTGGCCCTTCGACCACGAAATCCGTCTCCGGGTCGGGCCTTCCTTCGTCGCCGGCTCCTTCCGCTTGATCTTTGTCTTCATTCGCTTCTTCCGCTCCCTCCTGTTCTTCTATCACAACGTCGGGGACCTTTGATGGCCCGGAGGACATTTGCGTAAGCGTATACTGAACCGACAAAGCCTTGATTCCAACATTGAGTCCGGCGGAAAGGCCCCAAACCAACATCGTGACCAGGATGGAAGTGAGGACAGACTTGGTCCGCACTCCGATCAGAACCATCACCGAATAAAGGTTCAAGAACACCAACAGGACCGCCGGGATATACCAGAGGACTGAGAAGTTCCACGTCCCCAAACGCCAGCGAAAGGCAAAGAAGACAATCACCACGAAAAGCCCCACCTGCACGAGGACGAAGAGCAAACTCCCGGTCAGCTTGGCGAAAAAGATCATCAAGCGGGAAGGCTTTTTAGTCATCAGCATCCCGGCTGATCCTTCGTTCATCGTTTCTGGAAAAATGGAAGCACATGAGATCAGGGCAAGGATGGTCGCTACAAAGGTCAGCCAGATCCCACCTACCGCATTACTGAAGATCCCAAGGTAAAAAATCCGGTTCATTGCATTTGCAATGAAGTCGTTGTTAAAGATCTCCCCCGGATTCCAATCGAGCGCACCAAAAAAGATACTCAGACCTTTCTCGTCGATTCCGATGGAAAGAAAAATCACAGCTACCAACCCAGAAAGACCGAGAGTGATCCAAAAGATCGTTTCCGATTTCAATCCCCGGTAGGAATCGAGCAAGAGTGTCAGAAAAGGTCTCATGAGTTTGGAATGTTGGGAGGTTGGGTTTGAGGAGCGGGCGTCGGTGTCGGGCCTTCCGCCTGCTCAACAAAACTCATGAAGAGTTCCTCGAGAGATTCGGTCTTCTTCTCCATGCTTACGATGACGACCTTCTCTTGTCTCAGACGGTCGATCAAAGGCTGCACATCGGTGGCCTTGCTGGTTTCGAGCGAGATCAGATTGCTTTGCACCGTCATGCCCTCGCGTTCGAGAGCACCGCGTAGCTCGCCTGGCAATTCACCTTCAAACCCGATGCGATATTCCGGACGATCCGACCTCAAATCATCGAGCACCCCTTCACCAAGCAAGGTGCCATGGGAGATGATGGCAACCCGATCCACGATGGGTTCAAGTTCGGAGAGAATGTGGGTGTTGATGAAAATGGTGCGCCCTTCCTCACGAAGTTGCTTCATGAGGTTTCGGAAGCCATGACGCCCGGCCGGGTCAACCCCGTCGGTCGGTTCATCAAGAAAGATGATTTCGGGATCATTCACGAGAGCCTGCGCAATCCCGATCCGCTGCTTCATCCCTTTCGAGTATCCTTTCATCTTTCGATTCTGATACTCGGTCATGCCAACCAACCCCAGCAACCGATCGGTGCGTTCCTTGGTCAGACTTGGCTCCACGTCTTGCAGTCCTGCCGAGAATTCCACCACTTGGCGCCCCGTCAGATAACCGGGAAAGCGGGCATGTTCCGGAAGCAACCCGACCCGCTGCAAGGCATTACGATCCCCTATGGGCAGTCCCAGCATGGTCCCGTCGCCGCCGGTCCGGCGAATCAAGGTCGTGAGGATTTTGACCAGGGTGCTTTTGCCGGCACCATTCGGCCCCAGCAATCCGTAGATGCAACCCCGGGGCACCTGAAGGTCGACGCCTTTCAGCGCCTCCACCCCACCGCGGTAAACTTTGCGGATCCCCTTGAGATCCAAAACATAATCACTTTCCGATTTCATCAAAGATAGGGCGAGTGTGGAGCCTCAGCGGGATTTTCAGCAATGAGAATTTTGGAGGCCTTTTGTAGCGGGCATGATCAAGGATCGCCAGGCGCCGCATGCTCAGAAGGAATAAAGCACGCTCAGACCGAAGCTAAATCCGCTGAGATCGACTCCGAAGTTGCTGTCTCCAACCGAATCACGAAGCGATTCATTCCAGTCATAGCGGATGTTGGTTTGGACCGAAATCGAGTCGCTCAGAGGGACTCCCATCATGGCCTGGAGGTAGGCACCGAAAAGAACATCGGTTCCGGAATTGCGAAACTCCGCGGCGTTGATCTCAACCGGTGGTCCGCCATTCGTCACCTGGATCAAACGATCACTCCGGCGGGCATCCCAGTCGGCGATGTTCACCACCAACCCGGTTCCAAAGCCCACAAAGAAGCCGTCGACGTCGCGGTAGTAGGCATCCGCTCCAAGAGAGAACCCGAAGAGATTCACATCGAGCGACTCCCGGATCGAATCATTGAAGAAGGCCTGGTCGGTGGAACGCAAGGTATCTTCGAAGGTCCGGTTTGAGGGCTCCACGGGGAGGAGAGGTGCGATTGCTCCGGGAGAGCCGGTGTAAGGAGCCTCCGGGAGAATCAGCCCAGTAGTGTCAAAGCGATCCACAGCACG
>JASFWU010000338.1:0-3390 GCA_050049035.1 Akkermansiaceae bacterium
GAACCCTCGTAGCCAAGGACCGCGGAAACATCCTTCAATTGAAGCGGGCTTCTTTGGCCGAATCCGACCTCCAGCGCCTCACAGTAATATTGGGAGAAGGCGAAGGGAAAATCGTCCTCGTTCTCAAGCGACACTCCCTGCCATTCCCCCATCGGAGTCTGCAGAGTCATTTTTCCGGTTTTCGCTCCGAAAAGCAGTCCTCCGGGACGCGCGCCAAGAAAGGACGCAAATCCGACATCTCCCGAAAGTTTTCTCAACTTGAGATCTTTGACAAAGTATTCCGGGCCCCAGACAAGCTGTGCATCATCAATGTGACACGACAGCGGAAGTTTTTTCATCCCGGAAAGATTGACCTCCGCGCCTGTCCAATCCGCGATTTCCTTTTCGATTCCCTCCCGGTAGCTCTTGCTGTTTTGATGGACGATTAAAAACACCCCCACCAGCAGAAGGAGCACCACCAGAAGGGCCCCGGCGACAAGCTTGACCATGAAACGCTTGCGAGTCTTCTCGGGCGTTACCTTGTCCGGTTGCTTGGTCCGGCGACGACGGCGTTTCACCTTGCGGGCGAGTGTCCCGTCAGCCCGGGTCACGACCTCTCCACGCTCTTCCTTTTCACGCTCCTGGTCGCGGAGCGCCTTCATCATCTCATCGAGACTATACTGCTCCTTATCCGCATCTTCCGGTTGACTGCCAGGAGGCGGAGTTCGGCGCGGCGGAAGATTGGTGCTCATCGGCGATCGCGATAAAGATTACCAGCCGGGTCAGTGAGTTCAACGGTCACAAAGATCAGAATGGAACGCTTCTCAACCGACATCCCATCCTGCCGGAAAACCCGACCGAGCAACGGGATGTCACCCAGAACAGGAACCTTGTCTTCAATCGTCTTTCGAATCTCCTCAACCAAGCCACCCATGACGATGGTCTGACCGTCAACAATTCTCATCGTCGTGTTTCCCCGGGTCACCCGGAACAGCGGCTTCAAGATGGCATTCTGAGTCAGTTCTCCAAAAATACTGGAGGTCGCCACCGTTCCATTGGCAAGGTTGATGGTGGTATTGTTGGTGGCTCCGGAAATCGGAGTTCCATAATTGATGAATCCCTCAAAGTCGCGGACGGTCGGTATCACATTGACTTCGATGATCTCACGATTGGGACCCACCTGGGGAAGAACCTCCAAAGAAACTCCCAGGTTTTTATAGGTGAAGTTGGTCGGGGTGGCCGGAGTGATGGCTGCACTCCCTCCGACCGCGTTGGGAAGCTGGGGAGGTTCAAAATCCTCGGGATAGGGAAACTCGATCACGGACTGCACCGTGGCATTCTGCCCGGGTAGGGTCACCACCTCCGGGCTCACCATGACATCGACGCCCTTCTTCTGGGAGATCCCCCGCATCAGAAGCTCATAGACGGTGTTATCGATCACCCCGCGCAGGCTGATAATCCCGGGAGCACGATTCCCCTGGTTGTTGTCAGGGCTTGGGAGTCGAATGTCGGCCACCGAACTTCCCTGTCCGTCGTTTGAGATGAAAGCCGAGGCAGACTCGGGCGGCTGGCGTCGCAACAAAGCGTTGAGACCATCGTTGTTGGGAGCAAGTTCCCCGCTACGAAGTCCCGAGGTTACCGGTTTCCCGTTGATCATGTCGTTGAGCGGAGCACCGTTTCCGGTCGTTCCCCCTGCCAGGATTCCGTAGGCTCCAACCTTGAGCTCACCGGTTTTCATATCAAACCCAAGATCTTCGAGATCCAGCTGCGCGATATCGACGATCGTCGTTTTGATCTTCACGATGACCGGTTCGGTTTTCGCCAACTCGGCCGCGATTGCCTCGACCAACCGGATATTAGCGGCGGTATTCCGGACCGTGAGCATGTTGGTGGCTTTGTTGTAAGTGGCAAAAGCCCCTTCGGGAAAGCTCACGTCATATTCCTGCAGGCGCTCCTTGGCCGTCAACTTTTTGGCCACCAGGCCGCCCTCGGCCGGATCGTTGTCAAAGGGGTCGGCGTTCTCATTTTGCTGGTTCACCACCCCGCTGGTCAGGAAGTCGGGAGGCACGCGAAAATCGCGCCGGATCATGGTAGGATCGTCAAACCCCGCCGCATTGAGGACCACCGCAAAAGTATCGATGCGGAAGGAGGTCCCGGTCGCTTCACAGATTCGTCGCACCGCCTCCATCAAGGGAATATTGTTCAAGGTCAGGTTCACCCGGGCGGCCCTGATTTTTTGCACGGCGGGATGGTTTTCATCTCCAAGCTGAACCACAAAAGGAACTCCCTTCTTGGCTTTGTCGAGGGTGGTGTTGTCTTCGCGAACGGAAACGAGACGCAAGAAGTCAATGCACTCTGCAAGGCTTGCCCCGGTGAGACGCAACTCCGGCAACATGATGGTATTGAGTTTTGCCTCGAGGGAGGTTCGCTGGGCCTCACCGTCACCGAGAATTCCACCGACCACCGGAACACTGGGGTCTTGATACACCGGCTTCTCCCATTGCTTCCCGACCTCAGAAAGGAGTTGGCTGCGAGCCTGATCGCGGGCGGCCTCGGCATAGCCCGACTTTGCCGCGGCCACTTTTTCCATGCCACGACGCGCTGCGACGTTATGTTTATCAATCCGCAAAATGTCCTCGTAGGTCATGTAGGCGCGGTCGAACTGTCCAAGATCGAAGTAGCCTTGGGCCTGATAAAGAAGCCGGCGGACCCGGTCGACGTTCGCGGAATGCTCGGGAGTCAGTGAGGGATTATAGCGGATGGGGTCGTTCATCTTGCCCCGGAACTGCTTCACCTTCGGATTGTCCGGATCAACCGCATCGACCTGCTTGAGCAAGGCTTCGGCAGCCTTGGAATCCCCGCGCCGCATGAGGTTCTGGGCCTGCACGAGGGACGCCTGCGAAAAACGCTGGACCGCAGTGCTGCGTAATCCGGCAATCACCGGAGCACCGGCCGGCAACTTGGTGAGGGCCGCCGAATACTCATCCACCGCTGTCTGAAAATCTCCCTTTCGATAAGCCTCGTCACCTTTCTCGATGAGGGCATAAGCCGATTGGGCATCCGCACTGCGAGCCGCCGCTTCTTTGGCCAGCAATTCCTGCTGGGCAAAAGCTGAGCTGCTGCAAATCAAAAGGCCGGAAAGGGACAACAAACCTTGTCGGCATCTTTGTTTAAAATCGCGCATATCGTAGGAAGCGCGAGATTAGGACGAAAAACCTCATCCGATAAGCCGAAAATCAAGAAATTTAAAGGACTGGTGACAGTCTAAAGCCGGAAAATCTATCTCGGTCAAGGCACCTGCCGTTTGGGCTCCCATTCGCTCCGAAATGCCCGAAAGCCCCGGTGCACCGCCGCCATCAAGCTTGATCCAGGAGCCAGGTGCGAAACTCCGCTTCGTTGGTCCCCATGGAA
>JASFWU010000058.1:0-11081 GCA_050049035.1 Akkermansiaceae bacterium
GAAGGGAAAAGAGGGCCTTTGAGACCTCATCAAGGTTATCGGTAAAACCGGTCACCTGTCTGAGGAATCCCTGATTGGCCGGGAGCGATCCCGAACCGTATTGATAAACGGCAATCTCGAGTTTGATCGGGGCGCCATCCTTGGTCGCGGTGGCAAGTTCGCTCACCGCATTCCAAAGCTGACAGCGGGCCTGGTCAATCAACCCCTTCATTGAACCGCTGGTATCGAGAAGGATGGCAATCTGGGTGAGGGCTTTCTCTTCGGTGGCCTTGGTTGCAATCGTTGCTTCTTTTTGTTCCTGCCCGTGAGCGGAAACAGAGAGACCAAGGGAGGTCAGGAAAAACGAGGCGAGGATTCTTTTTGGTAAAGACATGGATTCGATTCCTTGAGAGTTTCCAAGAGATCTAGTGCCCTGCGGTAGAGGCAGCATAGGCTCGGTCCAATCCATCACGAAGGATCCAAGACCGGGTGGTCGGGCAATGAGTGCTTTTGGCTTTCATGGCGACAGCAGCGAGCATTTTGCGGGTTGAAGCATTGAGCCCGTGGTTCTGAGCGAGTGATTCAACACAGCTCATGTAGATGCCCGCACACTGGTCCGGGTGACCGTTGTTGAAAGCCGGAGCACCTTTGGAAATGGCCAATTCGATCATTTGTCCGGGACTCTGTTTGGCAGCGGTTTTGGCGGGAGGGAGCAAGACGGCGTCGATGACGTGGATGATTCCGTTGTCGCACTTGATGTCGGTCTTCACGATGGTGACACCATTGACCTGGAACTTCCCGTTGTTGATTCCAAACTTGAGAGCTCCGTTGCTCACTGACCTGGCATTCCCGGCACTCAGGGCAGCACCAGCCGGGACACTTCCCTTGATCACATGGAGAGTGAGAATCTCCGTCAACTTCTTGCGGTTCGCAGGCTTGAGAAGAGACTCAACGGTTCCTTTAGGAAGGGCTTTGAAAGCCGCGTCGGTTGGGGCCAACACGGTGACCTTGTCCTTGCCAGTCAAAACTCCGGTGAGGCCGGCGGCATCGACAGCGGCAAGGAGGGTCTTGAAGCTCCCGGCCTTCTTGGCGACAGAAGCGATGTCGTTCTTCGGCTCGGGCGGGAGAAGGACTGAATCAATCACGTGGATGATGCCGTTGGAGGTCTTGATGTCAGCGGTGACCAGGTTGGAACCGTTAATCCGAACTCTTCCGTCTCCGAATCCGATCTTTACGGTATCGCCTTGAAGAGTCGGCGCTGTTCCGGCTTTGAGGGCACCCGACAAATCAACGGCACCGGAAACCACGTGGTATTTCAAGATGTCCTGGAGTTTCCCTTTGTTCTCCGTCTTGAGGAGGCTGGCCACCGTCCCTTTCGGCAGCTTGGCAAAGGCAGCATCAGTGGGAGCAAAGACCGTAAAGGGCCCTTTGCCTTGCAAGGCACCGGCGAGATCCGCAGCACCGAGGGCGGCGGCGAGGGTTTTAAAGGAACCGGCAGCCACCGCGGTTTCCACGATGTTCTTATTGGCTCCGTTCTGGCATTCACCGGCCTGGCCGGCGAGGGTCATGGCTCCGATCAGGAGCGTCGCAATTGTCTTTTTCATTGTTTCTTGTTTTTCAGATTGGGGTGACGCCTCGACTGGCATCACAGGGTCCTTCGCTCCAATAGCCAAATCGGATTCAAGAAAGTGATTTTTTGGTGCCACTGCTTCCTTGGCCCGGGCATCGATCATTGGGATCCTTCTTTGAACGAAAAACCAACCACCGTATCTCTATTACCAAGATGAAAATTTTCGCCGTGCTCTCTACAATGACTTCCCTGCTGTTCACCAGCTGTGTCTCTTACACCAAAACGATGAATGAAAAGCCCTTGCCTTTGAGCTTCACCAGTAAGAAGGCTGCCCAAACGTCTTACGAGGCACTCCTTCTCAAGGACCAGCCGACGATCACCGATGAGAACGACGAGTCCCTCAGCTTTTTCCTGAAACTCACTTCTCCGGTCTCATGGAGCGAGATCGATACTCCTCAAAAGAAGCTGAACGCCGCCTTCAAGAGTGCTGATCGCAACGGCAGCGGTATGGTTGATCTGAATGAGGCCCGACAGTTCGCAAAGTCGATCAAAGAAGAATAGACAACTCGATCCGCTCCAAAGAAGCGCCTTGCCTTAAGGCGAAGGGTGGCACTAGGGTCGACGCTCATGAAATTGACGATCATTTTCACCTTTGCTCTCTTGGGGAATGCCCACTCGGATCTCGTGGGCCAGTGGCTTTTTGACGAAGGCTCCGGCACGGTCTATGCCGATTCCTCCGTGAATGGAAACGACGGTAGGATTGCTGGTTCAGCGGTTTGGTCGACCGATACCCCAACGACCGGTTTTGCCAATCCCGCGTCCCTTTCGCTGAACGGCACCACCGATTTCGTAAACACGTCATATCAGGGAATCGGAGGCAATGCCGCCCGCACCGTCGCTTTCTGGATCAAGGTCTCCGGCCCGGTCACGAATCACGGAATCGTGGCCTGGGGCAACTCGATAGAAAATGGGGCCAAGTGGCACATCCGATTGAATAGCGCTGCTGGAAACGGCCCTCTCGGAGCGATCCGCACCGAAACCCAGGGCGATTTCACCATCGGAACCACCAACCTGAGCGACGGCCAGTGGCATCACGTCGCCAGTGTCTTCCCAGGTGGAACCGGAGAAGTGGGAACAGTTCTGCACTATGTCGATGGTGTTCTCGAAGGTGCGGGAGGAAATGGTGCATCGATCCAGGAGGTCAACACGAATACCGCGGTTGACCCGGTGACAGTGGGACGCCGAAACCAAGGAGGCGTCCTGGGTTACTTTCCCGGTCAGGTGGATGACGTCCGCATCTATGATCGCGCGCTGACGGCACCAGAAGTGGTGGATCTATCCGGAGCCACTCCCACCACCACGGGCCTGGTGATGCACCTTCCCATGGACGAAGGGAGTGGCAGTGTCGTCGAGGATCTCGGTAGTGGTGGTAATGACGGCTCGGTCGCGGCACCAAATCCTCCGGAGTGGAGCACTGATGCCCCTCCGCCGCTCAGCAACTCCCTTCTTTTCTCAGGCAACAACGATCTCCTCTACACCGACTACGAAGGCATTGGCGGAACCGCATCCCGCTCGGTGACCTTTTGGTTCAAGACCACCCTGACCGGAGACAATGGAATTCTCGGATGGGGCGATGCAAACGGAGCCGGTTTAAAATGGCACACCCGCCTCAACACCAGCGCCGTGGACGGACCGGTGGGAGCCCTTCGGGTCGAGATTCAGGATGGCCGACTCGTTGCCACCACTCCCGTCAACGACGGTCAATGGCACCACGCCGCCATTGTCTTTGAGGAGGATGCCGACCCCGACATCACCGACGTCGTCTTTTATCTCGACGGAGTGGTGGATCCGACAACCACCTTCACTTCGGTTCCCATCAATACCGTGAACTCCGGTGGCCCGTTTGCAGTGACTCTTGGCGGGCGCCTACAAGGGGCTGTCTCACGGGGTTTCGCGGGCAATCTCGCCGACCTTCGCATTTACGACAGCGGCCTCACTCAGGAGGAGGTTATGGCCATCATGAATGGTGGCGGTGGGGGCAGCGCTATTCCCGTCATCACCTCCATCGATTTCGTTCCGGGTTCTCCCGGTAGTCTCACTTTGACCTGGCAGTCTCGAAATGGTGCGACCTACAAAATCGAATCCAACACCGACCTTCAATCTGTCTGGCAGGAGCAAGCCGACGCTCTGGATTCCCAAGGCGACACAACGACAAGGACCATCGACATCTTCCCTGGCGACACATCAAAGTTGTTCTTCCGCGTTGTCGAAGAATAGGCAATCCGCCTCCCGCACAAAATCCTAGTCAAATCCTGAGACTCCAAAAAACGTCTTGGGCTTTTGAAGCTCAAAGCGATCTTCGGCCACTCGGGCAAGCTTCAAAAGGAGGTGCTCTTCCCAATGCCTGCCGATCGCCTGCATCCCGACCGGCAATCCTGCTTTGGTGTATCCTGCCGGGAAGGAAATGGCTGGCATCCCGCAGAGGTTCGCACAGATCACAAATCGCATCAACTCGGTGACCGTGACCAGATCCGATGCTCCAAGCTTCACCGTTTTCGGATCAAGAAACGGTGGCGGGGTTGCGGAAGTCGGAGTCATCACCACATCCACTTCTGAAAACACCCTGCTCCACTCGTTCATGGCATCATTGCGAACCCGTTGAGCCATGACGTAATCCCGACTGGTGAAGCTACGGGCCAGGGCAAGGCTGATGCGAGTGGCATGACAAAAGTCAGTCCGGTGTTTTTGATAGTGTGGCTCCATCGCCGTGGCCATTTCGGTCAGGATGGTAATGGCATGGGCCACTCTGGTTTGCTCCAATCCTTCAACCGAGATTTCCCGAATCATCCCACCTGCCTTTTCCAAACGTCGAAGTGTTTCCTCACAGCGGGCCACCACTTCAGAGTCCGCATCTTCAAACCAAGGGCGATCAATTCCCAAAGTCACTCCCCGCAAATCACGATCGAAAAAGCCCTCCAGATGAACATCAGGTTGCTCCATCGAAAGCAAGTCGTCCGGATCCTGCCCGGCACAAACGGCGTAGCCGATGGCGGCATCAAGAGCCGAAGCCCCCATTGGACCGACATGAGCGACACTCCAACAAAGCGGCGCTGCTCCGGCTTCACTCACGCGTCCGAAGGTCGGCTTGAGCCCCGTGATGCCGCAATGCGATGAGGGAATCCGGATCGAGCCTCCACCGTCTGCCCCGAAAGCCAGGGGAACCAAACCGCTGGCCACCGCCGCTGCACTTCCACCGGAAGATCCTCCGGCATCGTGATTGGTGTCGTAGGGACTCCTCGCAAAACAGTGGATGGGATTGTCACCAGTGGGCGAGATCCCGATCTCAAACATGTTGGTCTTCCCCACCAAGAGTGCTCCGGCATCGCGCAATCGCTTCACGACGGTGGCGTCACTTGCGGCAGGCCGATCTCCGAGAAAGGACGTTCCGACATCGGTGGTGAACGGCACCATGTCCAACTCGTCTTTGATCGCCACCGGCACTCCCTCTAAAATGCTGCGAGGACATCCCTCGGAAATTCTCTTCGCGCTTTCGGCAGCCTGCTTTTGAATCTCATCGACATCGTAATTGATAACCCCGCCGAGCGGAGGGTCGGATCGCAGGGACGCTTCAATGGCCTCGACCACCTGACGCCCCGTGTCCTCCGGTGATCTTCTTTTTTCACGGTAAGCCCGAGCGTAGTCGATCACCGTCACAAAGCGAAAAGAAGAAGATGACTCCCGGTCGGACCGGGGCTTATTGGCAGCCAACTCATTTGCAAGGGCGATCCCTTGGTAGTCGTGTGCGCTTGTAGATTGCTGACCGCAAACCAAGGGAAGATTGGCCGCCACTCCTTTTGGCTGATGCTTCCGAAAAGCCGTCAGTCCGGTATTGCGCAACAATCCGGGCAACAAAATGGCCCGCGAAATCCGATTCTCGATCAGAGCGGTGAACACTTGCAGTAAGAAGCCCTTCAGCTTCGGGGCTTTGACCGGATTTCGCTGGTAGCTCATGACACTCGAAAGTCTTAGGGGAGTCCGGAAGACCAAAACAATCGATTGTCAAAATCCTTTCATTGGCAAAACCGATCACGCCGCCGGCCAAACGACCGGATCGCTCAAGCCAGCTTGTAATGGTCGGCCCAATCCTTCCGCGGAGCATCACCGGACAAAAGGGCATTGGCTGCATCGTTGCCTTTGAACCGCTTGGTCTTGGGATCGAACTCGAGGTCAGTGTTGAGGTATTCTGCCACCACCCCTAGAGTCAGAACCTGGGTCAAGGGAGCACCTACGCTGAAAGGCGATTCGGTTTTCCCATTTCCCATGCAGGCCTGCACGAATCCTTCGCCGTGATCAAACTTGGGACCTTCCGTGTTCATGGCCGCCTTCAACTCATCATGAGGCTTTTTTGAAATCAACTTGGAGGTGCTCCAATGGCTTGCCCGTTGCACGAGGTAATCTTCCTGCTTCCGATGAAGAAGAGTTCCGGCACCTCCCACCCGGACGGGCTTCCTGGGGTCGGCCTGGTACTTCTCCGCGACCGGAGGCCCCGGGTTTGGCCCGGCTTTCCATGCCATCGTCACTTTCGGCAGTTTGGGTCCCCTTTCCGGGAACTCGAAATCCAGTTCGGAACTCAGAGGAAAGATCACCTGGTTGTGATCCACCAGCTTCCTGGCCGTGATCTTGGTGGGGTATCCCAGCTTCAGATAATGATGCACATAGTCGATGATGTGGCATCCCCAGTCCCCGAGCATTCCGCTGCCATAGAGATGGAAAGCCCGCCAGTTAAAGGGATGCAGAAGGCTGTGATAATCCTTCACCGCCCGGGGGCCACACCAAAGGTCCCACGACTTGAGTGACTCGGGCATCTTCCCGGCCTTGGGGTATTCCTTGATCCGCTTGCCGGCTTCCATGAACCAAAGCCCCGGCCCCTTGAAGGCATCGATCTTCACAACATCGTCAACCACTCCGCCGGCAACCATTCGTTTGAATTGCTCTGACCCTCCGGAGGTGTGTCCCTGGTTGCCCATCTGGGTCACCACCTTGAACTTCTTCTCAGCTCTCATGAGAATCTCCGCTTCCTCGAAAGTGTGGGTCAGCGGTTTTTCGACGTAGACATGCTTTCCAAGCGACATCGCCTGGATCGCGGCGGTGAAATGAGTGTGGTCCGGTGTGCAAACCGCCACCGCATCAAAGTCGCTTCCGACTTTCTCATACATCTCACGGAAGTCGGTGAACCGTTTGGCCTTGGGAAAGGACTTCAGGTTGTCGGCAATCTTGCGGGCACTTTGAAAATCGACATCAGCAAACGCAGTGATGGTGGCATTCCCCTTTCGGGTCAGGTCCTGGCAAACCTTGACGCCGCGTCCACCCGCTCCCACACACCCGACATTCAAGCGCTGGCTCGGCGGTTTGTTCGGATTATTCTGCGCCCGCGCACTAGTGAGATAAGCAGGGATAAAGGTGAAGCCAAAGGCCGATGAGGCGGCTCTGGTCAGAAATTTGCGGCGATCCGGGGCAGGTGTGGAATCTTTCATAGCTTGCCCGAAGATGCCTCCTCCCTGCTCCTCCTCCAACCACGAAAGACGGAAAAAAGAGTGCGTTGAAAGCGTATCCAATCACACTGTCCTTCAGCTTGATGCGTACTTTTATTTTTCTCCTCCTTTTTCCGCTGGCTCTAACCGCCGCCGACAAACCCAACATCATCTACCTCATGCTGGACGAGTGGGGTTACTTTGAGTCGGGCCACATGGGACACCCCGAATTGCTCACTCCCAACATCGATCGTGTCGCTCGTGAGGGAATGCGATTCACCAATGCCTACGCCGGAGCTCCCGTTTGTGGGCCCACCCGCTGCGTGTTGCTCACCGGTCTACATTCCGGGCACACTTCGATGAGAGTCAACAGCGGCTCGGCTCCCATTCGTGAAGATGAACCCACCCTCGCTTCTGTTCTCAAATCGCAAGGATATGCCACCGGAGGATTTGGTAAATGGGGTATCGGCGGACGAGGCACGAGCGGTGTCCCGGAGAAGCATGGATTCGATGTCTTCTTCGGCTACTACGACCAGGTTCACGCCCACACCTACTACCCCCGGTATCTCATCCGAAACAGTGAGGAAGTCTCCCTTCCGGGAAACGAAGGACAAAGCCATTACGAAGGAAAGACCCACGCCCAGAATGAGATCTTCAAGGAGTCGCTCGCCTTTCTTCGCAAGGACCACGACAGCCCCTTCTTTTGTTATCTTCCGTGGACTCCGCCTCACGGACTTTGGGGAATCGATGAAGACGATCCCTCCTGGCAACTCTTCAAAGACAAACCCTGGACTGCAGGTCAACGGACGGATCGCGATGCCCGCGTCTACGCTGCCTTCATGCACATGGTCGACCGCCAGCTCGGGGAAATCCTCGCGCTTCTCAAGGAGAAGAAGATCGACGACAACACCATCCTCTTTCTTTGTGGCGATAACGGCGGGCAGGCCTACTTCAAAACCAAGGACCGCCCTCACGGTTTCTTTGGCCCCAACTTGAATCCCAAGAACGGCGAACGCTTTCGCGCGGGAAAAGGTTCCCTCTACGAAGGCGGCCTCAAGGTCCCCTTCCTGGCCCGCTGGCCCGGGAAAATCAAAGCAGGCTCCGTCACCGAACACCTCTGCTACTTCCCCGACCTCATGCCGACTCTGGCCGGCCTTTCCGGCGCAAGCTGTCCCACGACCGACGGCCTCTCACTCCTCCCGACACTCACCGGTGAAGGAAAGCAGGCGCAACACGAACATCTCTATTGGGAATACCAGGGGCAAACGGCCGTTCGGATGGGATCGTGGAAAGCCTACAAGCCAAGGCGAGGAGACTGGCAGCTCTTCGAACTCGGTAAGGATCCCGAAGAGAAGAATGATCTGGCAAAAGCCCACCCTGATGTCTTGAAGCGCCTGACGGATCTAGCGAAGTCCTCCCAAACCCCGATCAAACCGGGAAAAATCTACCTGCCTGAGTTGGTTGCCAAAGACCACCGCTCGATTGGAGGCAAAGCGCGCAAGAAACCAGCGAAGAAGTAGGTTCGGACTCTATCCGTCTGAAAGGCCCCCACCACTCTGCTGGTAATGTTGGGCCATGAAACTCATTCTTTCCTGGTTGCTCGTTGCCACCTCCCTGCTTCAGGGCAAGTCCTACGTCCTGATCCTCGTCGATGACCTCGGCTACATGGACATCGGGGCTTACAACCCGAACGCCTTTTACGAGACGCCGAACGTGGACCGGCTTGCCAAATCCGGGATGAAATTCACCGACGGATACGCCGCAAACCCGGTCTGCTCTCCCACTCGCTTCGGCATCCAGACCGGACGCTATCCCACCCGCAAGGACGCCACCAATTTCTTCAGCGGTCGGCGTGGCGGAAAATTCGCCTGCGCCCCTCTTCATGATCGCCTTGATCTGGAAGAAACAACGATTGCGGAAGCACTCAAAAAGCAAGGTTACGCCACCTTCTTCGCCGGGAAATGGCACCTGGGACCAACCGAGGAATTCTGGCCCGAGAACCAAGGATACGATGTCAATCGTGCCGGCTACAAGGCAGGCGGCCCCTACACCGGGAAGAAGTATTTTTCCCCCTACAAAAACCCGAAGATGACCGATGGCCCCGACGGCGAACACCTTCCCGACCGACTTGCCACCGAGACCTGCAAGTTCATCGAAACCAACAAGGAGAGACCCTTCTTCGCGATGCTCTCCTTTTACTCGGTTCACACCCCGTTGATCGGACGTCCCGACCTCGTCGAGAAATACAAAAAGAAGGCCGAAAAAATCAACGGCAAGGAATTTGGGAGCGAGGAGCAGGTCTTTGGCAACAAGCCGCGCAAGGTTCGCATTCTGCAAAAGCACGCCGTCTACGCCGCCATGGTGGAAGCGATGGACCAGGCCGTAGGTAAGGTGATGGACAAGATCAAGGCGCTTGGTCTCGAAGATGAAGTGGTCATTTGCTTCACCTCGGACAATGGCGGTCTCTCAACCTCCGAAGGTTCTCCGACCTCAAACCTGCCCCTTCGCGGAGGCAAAGGCTGGATCTATGAAGGCGGCATTCGTGAGCCCTTCATCGTCAGGTGGCCCGGAGTCACCAAGCCCGGCTCTATCAACACCACCCCGGTGATGAGCACCGACTTCTTCCCCACCTTCGTGAAAGCCGCCGGCGGAAAGATCACCGGAACCGTCGATGGCGTGGATCTTCGTCCGGCTCTCGAAGGCAAAGATCTGGAACGCGACACCCTTTACTGGCACTACCCGCACTACAGCAACCAGGGCGGATTTCCCTCGGGCGCTATTCGGGTGGGCGACTGGAAACTCGTCGAACGCTACGAGGACGGCCGCGTTCACCTTTACAACCTCAAGGATGACCTTGGGGAGAAGTCCGACGTCAAAGAGAAGCATCCGGACAAGGTCAAAGCGATGCGTGCCAAGCTGCATGCCTGGTACAAGGAAACCGACGCCAAGTTCCTTAAAAAGAAGAAGGGGCAGAAGGAAGAACCGTGGCGCCCCTGATCGTTACTTTTTTTCCTCGGACACCACCTTGCCGTCGATAATGACGTGAGTGGTGTGGGTGGTTGTTTCAAGGGGATCCCCATCGAAGAGGGCGAGATCGGCATCCTTTCCCTTTTCAATTGAGCCAATTCGTTTTTCCAGTCCCAGAATCTTTGCCGAATTGATGGTGCAAGCGGCCAAGGCCGACTCCTTCGGGAGACCATAAGCTGCCGCGAATGCTGCCTCAAAATGCACCACGCGGGTTTTGGGGACATACCCTTCGTAGCCTGACTGAAAGGCGAAAGGAATCCCCGCCTCGTGAAGCCGGGCCGCCAGGGTGAAGGTCATGTTTTCAAGGTCACCAAAAGGGCGCGCCATGGTGGGGTGCACTATCACCGGCACCTCCGCTTTCTTGATTTCATCCAGAAGGAGATAAGCCTCGGCCGCGCCATCGAGCACCAGCTTGAAGCCAAACTCCTCCTGCAAACGCAGCGCCCCAGCAATGTCCTGATGACGCTGGGCATTAATCACCAGAGGCATCTTTTGGGCAAGAATGTCCAGCAGGGACTGCATACGAAGATCCGCGACCGGAGGATCCTTTTCTTCCTCTTTCGCCTTGGCCAATTTGACAAGGTGGACCTTGGCTTTGAGGAACTCGGCCCGAAGCATCGCGATGGCCTTGCCTCGTGTTCCCGGTGATTTGCCGAGCGCCTTCGATCCAAGCGAACAGGCGACACCCGACGTGGGAACAAGAGGATCGCGAAGAGAAGTGATGGAGGCCACGTTGGTTTTCACCACCATCAATTGGCCGGAAATCAGAGTCCCGGGAGCATGACCGGTTTGCACGGTGGTAACTCCAAGATCACGGAGCCATTTCACGAGAGGATCGCGACCGTTGTAGGCGTCAATGGCTCGAAGTTCCGGCTGGATCGGGCCCGATTTGTCGAGTTGCTCCTGATCGTGTTTGGGCGAATTCAAGATTCCGGAAAGCCCCACCGTTCCCCGGGCATCAATCAAACCCGGGG
>JASFWU010000339.1:0-3381 GCA_050049035.1 Akkermansiaceae bacterium
TCAGCTTTTCCGTGAGCACCCCAATGGCCTGCTGTGCAGACTCTTCTGTCACATCATCCAAAGTCAAAGCAACCTGTGGAATCGTCACGCCATCTTCTTCCTTAACTTCACCTTCCTTGAATTCGCCTTCTGCTTGGGCCGATGCTTCGTCCATCTGGAACGGACTCAAGTCGTCATCGTCGCCACTGTCAATGGAGAGTGAGACTAAGGTGGCCCGCGGTGACAAGCCGGTTTCACCATTCGAATCCATCTTGCTCACGACTCGATTGAGGGTTGCGTCAAGCGTCAGAAAACGAAAATTCAGTGTGGCCAGGGGCCAGCCACCAAAAAGGTTCGCCGACCACGACGTCCGACCACGGCATCTTGCTCACAGTAAATGTAAACATGAAGGACGAAAGTAGCCCGAAAAAGTGGACACCATCTCCCACCTTGCCTTCCGTCTTGGTTCGTTTGAAAAACTTGCTTCCAACGTTTGGACTCGAGCATTCTAGTGTTCGCCGTAGCCACCACACCCAACCTCCGGTTCTTGAACCCAAGCGGCAAAAGAGTCGGATCCGGTGGGTCATTGCGCGGGTGTAGTTCCTGATTTTCATCAATAGAGGAGCTAAGGGTAGTCTATTTGGTGGGTCAAGTTGAATTGGCGGCTTATAACCTCGAATACGACCCAGCTGTTGTAAAAAAGAACATCATCCTCACGCGAGCGTGGCTTCCTCTTGCAAATGTAAGCCATCCTCGATGTGGCAATGTCGCGTATCGTGTCGATCAGGCGAAGTGTAGCTTTGAAGACGCTATCGTCCATCCAACACTCGCTTGCTTTGAATCGCAAGTCGGAGAACACGTCTTCTTTCACGCCATCTGACGCGCAAAGGTCCACATCCAAGCTTTTTCCCGTGTGAATGAACAGATCAAAGAAGCGGCTTTCAGGCTCGGCACAGTTTGGTGAAAGAAGAAGGTCACGAAACCGGCTCAAGAACGGCATATGACGTGTCTCCTCTTGCACAAGCTGAGAGAAACGCATGCGAAGGATAGGGTCCATCAAGGTCTGCATGGCATGGCTCCATACCAGGCACACCACCAGTCGCATTAACGCGCTGATCATTGTCGTGATTTGCTTCTGCAAATGAACGGGAAGCCTAAGAGACCACCTGTCAAAGAGTGGCCTGACGCCTTCAACGAGAATGAATCTGACCATGTAAAATATGCGGTTGTTGGTGCAGTGGTGACGGCGTGACGTATCAACGAGTCCCCGAGTGCAGTCGGGGTCGTCGTCCCACGGTTCCCCCTCGTTCACAAACGACCACCCCGTCTTGGCCTCGCAGCCTCCCGCCATATCAGCTTCACTTTGCGGTTTTCAACCTTCTTTCAACAAAGAACACGAGCGATCTCGGTCAGTTGCGTCATGAGCAGCGAAGACGTCGGTGGCAAGGAAGGCTCTGGTGCCCCGAGTCCGATGAAGACCAGGAGCAGGAAGAGGGGGCATGGTCGAATCTCGAATCCGCTTGAGGCAATTTCGGAGCACAGTGAGTCGGTGGGCGATGGGCGAGAGGGAGAAGAGGGAGGAGAGGGGAGCGCGGTTGCCGAAGAGTCTTCGGCCAAGCGGTTCAAGTCGGCCCCGGTCGTCGTGTTCCGCACCAACAAGTGGATTGAGCTGGAGGAGCAGTGCAGCGAGGTCATCGAGGACCGAGTCGTAAAGGAGTACTTTGAAAAGTACGCCCGGGGGGTGCTGCAAATCCGTTTCGCGAAGAACGCGTACGGGCCCCAGATCCGGAATGACCAGATGGCGATGGCGGATCTTATGCAGACCACATCCATCGCGGCTCTCGAGTTTCTTGAAGAGCACAATCGGAGAAAGGAGGAGTCCAAAGAGGATGCGGCGGAGGGCAAGGAAGATGGGGGGAAAGAGGCCGAGGGGGGGTACCGGGTTCGGATGGAGGACCTCCCGGTCAGCCTACAGAAGCTGCTGAAGCGCTGCGTTCGGTTCGACCCAGCGGTGGCCAACGAGGCCAAGCGCGACTTTCTCCGGTCGCTGGCTCAAAAGAAGCATGAAAAGAAGGTGCTCGACACGATCCAGCGCAAGGGCCGCAACATCGAGCTGCCGCTCATGATCGAGTGCAAAGAGCGTACCGTGTCCGCGCCCCTGACGCGCGAGATTCTCGACACGGGCATCCGCATCGCCGAGGAGGAGCTCCGCGAGGCCATGAAGACGAGGCGCGACGAACTTGAGAAGGAGGAGGCCGACCTTAAGGCCCGCGCGGAGCAGATTGCGCGAGGCGCCGATGGCGCGGGCGGTGGTGCAAAACGTATCGTAATTCACAAGAAGGGTCAGCCGCTGGCGCTTCAGCAGTGGCACGATCGCGCGGCCAAGAGCAAGAAGACGACGCGACGGAAGGGGCGCGCCAAGAAGAAGGTGGACCTGAAGACCCACCTGCACAAGCTGATCAAGACGGCCGTATCCAGCTTGCGGACGACCCGCATCAAGACGCTGCGCTGCGTGGACGACTTTCCCGTTGGGACGAGAGCCATGGGGAAGGTCTTGGACAAGATGGACCCCAAGCTGAGCCTGGAGGAGAAGATCATGTCCATCGTGCGGGACCTGGTGCCCGTGGCGCCGCGGAACATCCACACCAAGATGTTGATCATCAACTACAAGAAGGCCCACATCGACATCAACCAGGACAAGAAGGCCAAGTTCATCCACATGGGCGCCAGGTTCATTGAGGACACGGCGCATCACGTGTTTGCGTACATGGAGGCCCACCGCATCCGGTCGCAGCGGATCGTGGTCGAGTCCACGGCAACGAAGCGCGTGGGTGGGAGGGAGATTGTCGAAACCAAGTCCCAGGTCTGCTTCGTGCGGCTCAAGCCCAACAAGAGCTCCTTGTACGGGACCCGCCCCAGCCTCTCCACATCGTGGAGCGGAATCGTGGACAACATTTTCTCCGAGGAGGCCATGTTCCAGCGCGACATGGAGGAGCGGGAAACGGCCGAGGAGGCCGTTGTGGAGAGCATTGTGTCACGCATGGAGGCCCTGACGTCCGAGCTAGAGTCCAAGTTCGAGGGGACCGAAAAGGAGTTTGAGGAGACCAAGAAGCGGGCCCTGCGCGAAGCGTTTGGCGAGTTTGAAGAAGACGTAGATGAGTGGGAGGAAACCCGCGTCGTCAAGATCCCCGACTTCCCCGTCCCCATGAAGCTCACGTTGGACATGGCCAAGAAGCCCAAGAAAGACGACAAAAAGGCCGCAGAGAAGAAGATCAGGGAGAAGGAGACCCAGATCGCACGCCCCAAGCGCGTGTCCCTCAAACCCGTCCTGAGCATGTATGGGAAAAAGTAAGCTGGGTGAACACAACATGCAATCAAATTGAAATCCATACACACGTACAT
>JASFWU010000059.1:0-11004 GCA_050049035.1 Akkermansiaceae bacterium
GCAGGGACTCTCCGGGAAGATGTGCAAGGGCGGTCACTCCAGCTGGTATGGCGCGATGGGCGTTTACAAGACCGGCGGCGAGCACAACTCGGGCGTGGTCTTGCGGGCCACCGCCGATGCCGAGCTCGCAAAGCTCTTCCCCTCTCCTTTCAATCACGTCGGTCTCGCCCTGCGCGGCAAGGTCATGGGCAACGAAACCGAAGGCACGCTCTACCCCGGCATCTCGGCCAGCGGACAGGGTCGCGAACTCCCCTTCCAGGCCAGCCCGGACATTGCCTACGAACAACTCTTTGGAAGTGCCGTCGCCAACAGCCCGAAATCGGCCAAGCGCCATCACCTCAAGTCCCACCTCCTCGACTTCATGGTCGATGACATCAAGACGCTCGAGAAAACGCTTCCGAACAGCGAAAAGGAAAAGATGGATCACTACCTGAACGCTTTCGAAGAACTTCAGGTGCGACGGGAGAAGCTCGCGGGCATGAGCGACCAGATTGGGGCAGCTGCGCCCGAATTTGACGATCGCTTCGCCTCCAAGTCACCCGAAGTGCGGCAGGAAGCCCATCTCGACCTCACCGCCGCGGCCCTCATTTCCGGCATCACCAATGTCGTCACGATGCGTCTCGACAACATCAGCACGAACTATGGTGGCCTTGGACTGTCCGACAAGAACGTCCACGGAATCGGTCATGGGGAAAACTGCAATGGCAAGACTCCCGAACAGGCCCGCGACATCATTCGTCTCCATCACATGAAGCTCCTCGCCGGTCTGGCTGAGAAACTCAAAGCCGTTCCCGAAGGCGACGGCACTATGCTCGAAAACACCACCATCATTTACCTGAGTGATTCCGGAAACGAGCACCACGGAAATCTCAACGAATGGCCCTACCTCGTGTTGGGAGGAAGCGGCGGACGTTTGAAAATCGCGGGCCGCTACATTCAGTATCCGAAATACGGAGCCGACGGTCACAAAACCATCGGCAACTGGTGGACCACTCTTCTCAATGCCTTCGGCAACCCCATCGAGCATTACGGTAATCTCGATCTCACCCTGAAGAAGAACGGGATTGCGCAAACCGGCGCGCTGAATGAACTCATGACCTGACCGGCGAAGTCCATTTCTTGCGAGAGGTTGCGTCAAAAAAAGTCAACACAGTGAGCTCGCAGCGGCTCTGGATGACCGCCCTTGCACCAAGCTGCCAACGCCTTCTATTCTCAAGAGTCAGGGTTCAGCCATAAGGGACAAGTCCCGGCCGATTTGAGATTGTCGCTGTTCTCATTCAGAGATTAGCTGAAGGGGACGCCATGAAACTCCAGATTGTCCCGATTCTCTTCGCCCTGGTTTTTGGCGGAGCTCCATTCCTCCCTGCCGAAGAAGAGAAACCCAATCCGGATCTTCGCCTTCTCAGCTACAACATCCACATGTGGCAGATCGAGGTGAAGAAGCTGGCTGGGATCATCAAAACCGCCTACGCCGATGTGGTGGGCCTGAATGAAGCCTGGAACGGGAAGAAGAACGAAGAGATTGCCCGCGAACTGGGATACCATGTGATCTACGGAGGACAGAAGGAGAGGAACCCTCCTCCTGCAAAATCACATTCGATCAAGGGCTATTACATGCCCCAGGTTTTGCTCACCAAGCACAAGGTTCTGGAGTCACGCTGCTTCAATGCGATGGCCGCCAAAGAGCATCCGGCATTTGATCCGAAGGTCCCGGTCTATCGGGGCGGACTCCTTGCGGTATTGGAAACCTCGGAAGGCCGGAAGTTTGTCGTTTTTGTTCTGCACCTTCACCCGTGGGGAGACGGGAAAAACGAAAAAATGACCACGATGCGTCTCGCCGAGATGAAGGGAATCCTTGGCCAACTCAAACCCTACCAACACCTCCCCATCGTGATCCTGGGAGATTTCAACACCCGGAGCCATCTCGATATCAAAGGAGGTTGGAAGACCACCAAGGAACTGGCATCAAGGGAGTTTTCAGATCTCTATCGAACCCTGCATCCCGATGTAAAAGAGCACCCCGGACTCACCTGTGGCGAAGCACGGATCGATTACATCTTTTACAACAAGCACTTTGCTCCAGTCGAAGCCCGCGTGGTTGAAAAAGAGGTTTTTGGATCAAATGGCTACGAAGATTCCGATCACCTCGGGGTCTGGGGAGGCCTCAGATTTCGAGACAAAAAGTAGGCCAATCCTTCGGGACAAGCGGCAGGAATGCTGTCAGGCCCCTGCGGGTCACCTGAGTCCTACTCGTCGCTCCCCGACTGTCGAACCCGGAAAAACTTCTTGGGGATCACGTCGGTGGGGAACACCAGCGAAGCCCGATCATTTTCGGCGCGAATGAACGGGCCTTCCCCGGTAAAGTCGAAGCCCGGCTCGGCGGTTTCGAACTTGTAGAAGAGCCCGCGCCTTTGGGTCCACTCGATCGTCACGCGTTTGTTGGATGGAGTGATGTTGACCGTTGGCAGTTCGGTCAAAATACTTCCATCAAAATACTTCTGGGCCAAATCCCACGCTCCAATTCCGCAGGACGAACCGATGATCCTGCCGGGACCATCATCGACCGGGACATGAATTCCTCCGTAAAGCCGCGAGATTCCGGCCTCGTCCGCCGCATCATAAAAGGTTGCCCACTGCAAGGTCACATCTTCGGAAGGTCCGGCTTCAAAATCCAATCCTCCAATCGGAACAGTGTATTCTTTCAATCCGCCCGGGAAGAAGGGACTCCCGGTCAGGCGGGTGAGCACTTCGGCGGCTGCGCGGCTGAAGGTGCTATGGCCGGAAACATATCCGGCAAAGGCCGGCGTGACAAAAGTCGAACGCTGGTAGGGCAGCCAGTCTTCTCCCAAAATCCAGCCAACCCCTCCGTTTTGAACCTCCGGAAAAGTGGGTTCGCCCTTCCAGGCATTGAGGGTGACCTTCCCAATTGCTTCCGCACCGAGTTCCGCATGCCGCTCGCCGGGTGATGCCGAATCCGCTGTGACCACTTCAATCAAACTTGGAATCAACGGGAGGCCGTCAGGATGATACGAGGGGCCATCGGGATCCGAGGACTGGCCGAGCCCGGCGAGATAGCGGATGCTCGAAATCGGTCGGACATAGTCATACTTTCGTTTGCAGGCCCAGGCCGCGACCGCGGCATCATGAACCGCGGCATTGATCATGAAGTACATCTTCACATCCCACTCCAGCTCACCCATGAGCGGCCCGGTTCCGCCAAAGCGGCGCTCAAAGAGCGGGTGATCCACCATTTCGTTGGCAATGACATTCCAGTGACCGGGAGGGGTCTCGGACTCCGGCCCGTCAGCCCAATACTCGGCAACGACTCGCCCAAAGTCGGCCTCGCTGAGTCGGTTTTCGGGGTAAGGGAGACCGGTGACGGGATTGACGGGATGCCCGGTGCCATCGTTTGCCCCGAGGGTGTTGTTTCCACGGGCCGATGGAGAGATATCGATCTCCGGCGCTGACTCCGGGTCAAGCAAACTACTGTATCGAATGACCTCGACATTGCCATCCTGATAGCCTCGGTCACCGGAAGGATCCCCGAAATAAGGAGGTGCTCCGGGATCAAGATAAACCGCATTGTCACTTTCGCGGCTCAAGGCAAACGGCCAAACCTCCCGCCAGTGGGCGCCCACAAACTCCTGAATGGTGAAATCGAGGGGCTGCCCCGTTTGTGAAAAAGCAATGACAAACTCCAGTGGTTGCCACCGGTTGGGATCGGCCAGATCCGCTCCGGACTCGGTAAGGTCCAAAGGCAGATTCACCTCCGCATAGCTCGGGTCGGTGTATCCAAAGGCCTCGTTGGAATGGTCGTTCGCGGTCCAGGAAATGATGGTTTCGGCCACCCGGTTCCCAACCGCAGACGGGCTGTTGCCCTCGGTGCTTTCATTGAACCGGTCGTATCCAAATTCGGTCATCAAATTGTCAAATCCGCTCCTCGCCAGAACCGAATTCAGGGCCGAAGTGTTGGGATGCCTCACCGTGGTGTAGCGGTAGAACAGGACCCGGTAGGCCGCATAGCTCATGGCCTCTTCGCGGGCCGCTTGAATGTCATCGGCAGTGGCATTCTCGCGATGAATGTAACCCACCGCAACCGGATCGTAGGCCGCCCAGGCGTCGTACATCGCAACCGAGACATGGAAGAGATTTCGCGCATGCACCGGTGGGTCGGGAAAGGACAAACGAACCGCCCCCATCAGGACTTCATTCCACTGTCTTGCGACGGATTCCGCTCGAACCGATGAAAGGCTCGACCCCAGAAAGATGAGAATGATGGCGAGCTTGGAAAAAAGACGGTTTTTCATAGCAAGACGTTTGGAAAACTAACGCAAGTGAGCGTTGGGTGGCAAACCTAACTTACCAGAGGATAGACCAAAAACGATCACGCACTTTTCCGCTTCTCTCAAGATATCGAACCACCGTTGACTGATTGCATTGGCTCTTCTTCCTTGCGCTACTGAAATAGCATCGCAGCATCAGTCGTAACTCCGTCTGGATTCAGCCCTCATTACAGTCACCACTCAGATTCCCCTCACGATGACTCGCCGTCTCGCCACTCTTTTCGCCTCGTTTGTCGTAGCCTCCACGACTCACGCCAAGCTGTCGTTCAACCAGGACATCCGCCCCATCCTTTCGGCCAAGTGCATCGCCTGCCACGGGCCCGATGAAGGGGTTGACGCCAAAGGCAAACCCAACCGCAAGGCCGGACTCCGCCTCGATACCCCGGAAGGAGCCTACGCACTTAAAGACGGCATCGCAGCCATCAAACCCGGCTCTCTGGATGATTCGGAAGCGTGGGTGCGCATCACCGACAAGGATGACCCGATGCCGCCCGAAGACGGTCATTCCAAACCGCTCACCTCGGCCGAAAAGGGATTGATCAAGCAATGGATTTTCGAAGGCGCGGAATACGAAGACTTCTGGGCCTTCGTTCCCGCCAAGAAGCCAGACCTCCCGAACGTCAAAGATTCCTCTTGGGCCAACAATGACATCGATCGCTTCGTTCTCGCCAAGATCGAAGCCAAAGGAAAGTCCACCACCCAACGAGCCAACAAACGCACTCTCATCCGTCGACTTTCGCTCGACCTCACCGGGCTTCCTCCCACTCGCGAAGAGATCAAGACCTTCCTCGATGACTCCTCGCCCGACGCTTACTCAAAGTTGGCGGACCGTCTCCTTGCCAAGCCTGCCTACGGCGAGCACATGGCCAAATACTGGCTCGATCTCGTCCGCGTCGCCGACACCAATGGCAACCACCACGATCACTTCCGCGACACCTCACCTTATCGCGACTGGGTCATTCGCGCCTTCAATCGCAACCTTCCCTACGATCAATTCACGAAGGACCAGATCGCAGGCGACCTTTACGAAAACCCCACCCAGGAGCAACTGATCGCCTCAGGTTTCAACCGCCTTCACATGATCATTGATCGCGGCACTGCCCTCCCCGAGGAGTCCCATTTCAAAAACGTCGTGGATCGCGTCTCGGCTGTCGGCACCGCTTTCATGGGGCTGACGATGCAATGCGCGGTTTGCCACGATCACAAATACGATCCCATCACGATGAAGGATTTCTACCAGATGTATGCCTTCTTCAACAACTTCGACGGTGCTCCCGAAACCGGCGGACGAGGTGGAAACGATTTCGTGCGTGGATTGCAGCCGCCTTACATTGATGTTCCCACCAAAGAGCAGAAAGATAAACTGGAACAGCTGGAGTACACAAAGCGATCTTCTCTCGAAGGTGACGAGGTAATCAAAAACATCATCAAACTTAAGGAGAAACAGGAAAAAGGGGAAGAGGTCGAGCTTCCCGACACCGACCTTCTCAACAAATCCAAAGCCGATTTGCTTTCAATCCTCAAGATGTCCGAGATCGCGAGGAAAAAAATCGACGCCGAACGGAACGAACTCCTCAAAAAGATTCGCGGCGCCATGGTCATGCGCGAGCGCAAAGAGGTGAAACCGACCCACATGCGAGTCCGCGGCAACTACGATCAGAAAGGCGAACTCGTCACCCGCAACACCCCTTCCTTCCTCGCCCCGCTCAAGAAACGCGGCGAGGTCGCCGACCGCCTCGATCTTGCCAACTGGCTCGTTGAAAAAGACAACCCGCTCACCGCCCGCGTCGCCGTCAACCGCTTCTGGCAGCAGTTCTTCGGCACCGGCATTGTCAAAACATCGGAAGACTTCGGCGCGCAAGGAACCTGGCCCAGCCACCCGAAACTTCTCGATCACCTCACCCTGTCCTTCATCGAATCCGGCTGGGACGTGAAGCAGCTCGTCAAGGAAATCGTCCTCTCGCAAACCTACCAGCAGTCGTCCGCGGCTTCATCGGTTGATTTCGACAATGACCCAGACAACCGCCTTCTTGCCCGTGGTTCCCGGACCCGCCTTGATTCTGAAATCATCCGCGACCAACTCCTCGCCGTGACCGGCACCCTCAATCGCGAGATGGGCGGACGCTCCGTGAAAACACCCCAGCCCGCCGGCATCTGGAAAATGGTGGCGCTCCCCAGCTCCTATCCAAACTCCTTCAAACCCGATCCCGCCCCGGCCGACAAGCGTCGCTCCATTTACACCTTCTGGAAGCGCGGGCTGGCGCCACCCCAGATGACGATCTTCGACGCGCCCTCACGCACCGAGTGCATTGCCCGACGCGAGCGCACCAACACTCCCCTGCAAGCGCTCCTGCTCATGAACGAGCCGGAGTATTTCAAGGCCGCCCAACACAAAGCAAAAACCCTTCTCGCCGAACCTGGCACAGAAGACGAAAAGCTCACCCGCCTCTACGAAACAATCACCGCCCAACTCCCGGACGAAGCCACGATGAAGCTGCTCAAGGAAGGCCTTGCCGCGTTCAAGACCGAAGGCGACGAGCACTTCGCCTGGACCATGATCGTCCATACCCTCATCAACCGCGACGCCTTCAAAAACAAGCAGTAGCCTGTCCGCTTTCATCTTTCAGATCTCACTGTTCAAATTTCAAAGTTCATCATGTTCGATCATCAAACACGCCGCCAATTTCTCAACACCGCCGGGATGGGACTCGGGGGCACTGTTCTGGGCAGCCTTCTTGCACAAGAGAAGGGCGACGCCAACGGACACAGCTACCTGCTTCCGAAGGCTCCCGCCAAGCGCGTCATCTTTCTCTTCATGGCCGGCGCTCCCTCGCAGCTCGACTTGTTTGATCACAAGCCCGACCTCCACAAACGCTTCAAGGAACCGCTTCCTGAATCCGTCACCAAAGGTCAACGCGTCACCGCCATGACCAAGGGCAAGGCCAAGCTGGTCGCGCCCTCGATGTTCAAGTTCAACAAGCACGGGCAGAGCGGCATGGAGCTCTCGGAAGTGCTTCCTCACCTCGGCTCGGTGGCCGACCACCTCGCCCTCATCCGCTCCACTTCCACCACCGCGATCAACCACGATCCCGGCAAGACGCTCTTTTGCACCGGCACTGAAATCCCCGGCAAGGCCTCGATGGGCGCCTGGCTCTCTTATGGGCTCGGTCGCATGAACGAAAACCTTCCCGACTTCATCGTCCTCAACTCGGCTTTTTGGTCGGGCGACCGACGCAATGTCCAGGGACTCTACTCCCGCCTCTGGGGCTCCGGCTTCCTTCCTTCAAAGCACCAGGGGGTTCCCTTCCAACCCTCCGGCGATCCAGTTCTTTTCCTTTCCAACCCGGACAAGGTCAGCCGAAAGTCGCGCCGCAAAATGCTCGATCTGGTCGGCAAGCTCAACGAGGAAGAGATGGCCAAAATGGGCGACCCGGAAATCCAAACCACCATCGCCCAACAGGAGATGGCCTTCCGCATGCAGGCCTCGGTTCCCGAACTCACCGACCTCTCGGGCGAGAATGACGCCGTCATCGAGAAGCTCTATGGACCCGAAGTGAAGAAGTCGGGTTCCTTTGCCCGCAACTGCCTTCTCGCCCGTCGCATGGCCGAACGGGGTGTCCGCTTCATCCAGCTTTTCCATCGCGGCTGGGATCACCACGTCGGGCTTCCCGGGAAAGTACGAGGACAGGCGTACGACATCGACCAGGCCTCGGCCGGTCTCATCAAGGATCTCAAACAGCGGGGCATGCTCGACGAAACCCTGATCGTCTTTGCCGGCGAATTCGGGCGAACTACTTATTGTCAGGGCAAGCTGGCGCGAGACAACTACGGTCGCGACCACCACCCCAAGTGCTTCTCAACCTGGATGGCCGGCGGCGGCATCAAGGGCGGCGTGACCCACGGCGAAACCGACGATTATTCCTACAACGTGGTGAAGGACGAGGTCCCCGTCTACGATTTCAACGCCACCATCCTTCATCAACTGGGCATCGACCACAACAAGCTCAGCTTCCCGTTCATGGGCCTCGACCAGAAGCTCACCGGAGTGAACCCCGCCAAAGCGGTGAAGAATATCATCTCGTAGCTCAGCGCCCGATCACCCGCCCGCGGAGGAAGATCCGCTGGTCATTCGGCGCGTCCAACAACCGCCAGACTTTTCTCATCCCACCGCCGGCGACCGGACTTTGGGATTCCAGTTGGAGTCCTCCTTGTGACCACGACTCAAGATCGCCCGACCATTCCGGGATCACTTCCGCCTCGTCGGATCCAGGCCGCAAGTCGAGAACGATGGTCACATCTCCGGCGTCACCAATGGAGAAATCGAGTTGATCGATGGCATAGCCGACAAGCTCTTCACCTTGTTGCAAGGCTCTTCGGTCACTTGCTCCGGGATTACCGCCAATCGACGTGCTGGGGCGCCACGATTCCGGATCAAACAAATCCCCATCCGCATAAATCAAACTCCGTCCTTCCCCGTCAGTTCCCGACGGCCACGGAGCATCGTCCGAATAATCCAACGCCCAGAGGACGTTCCCATCTTGATCGATCAAGGAAAACGAATCTCCTCCATTTCCCAAACCGCCAGAATACTCCCCACCGATGGTGACACCGGGATAAGCGAGGGCAAACCTGGCCGCATCGCGAACCAAAACCAATCGTTCTCCCGGATTGAGGAAACGCACCCCTGCTTCACTGAAGTCGAATTGAATCCCTCCGGTGATCGCGAGGTCGAAGAGCGGATGACTGACCTGGCCGCGATTGACGATTTCAAGAAACTCCGCTCCCCCGGTCGCAGGATGATACATCAACTCGGAGACAACGAGATCACCTGCCCGGTCACCGGGGATGAAGAGAGCTTCGGTCAAAGCCGACCACTCGCCCCCTTCAAGAACACGGGCCTTGATCTCCGTTCCTCCTTCAAGATCGATCCGTCCACTCTCCGAAGCTACCATTCCCTTCAGTTCAAGATCGAATCCCAGATCCGACGATCCATCCGAAGCCTGATGCACCTCCACTGCCAGGACATTCACCCCTTCATTCAACATCGAAGCCGGCACCACGAAAGTCCGCAACTGGCTTTCATTGGGACCGGAGCGTTCATTCGCAAGGGTTTCCGCGGTCACTACTCCGACATCAGCAGGAAAACCATCGCGGGCCACCTCCCTCCCGTTGAGATAGACAACCGCGCCGTCATCACTCATCAGCTTCAGATTCAAAGACACAAAACGACCGGCGTTTGCCACCTCAAACAACCTTCGAAAGTAAGTCGTTCGATGCTTCATCGCGAGGTCATCGCCGAAGGACACAATGGTATTCAAAGTAGTCCCTGAGATTCCTCCAAAACCGAGGGGCGCCGGGCCGATCGCCCAGCCGCCATCGGCAAAACTCTCATGCTTCCAATTGTCCTCGCCATATTCGGGTGACCCCACGACAAGGTCGCTGTTTCCAAGATCGGAGCCGTCGTCGAGATAGCTCCAATCGCTTCCCAAACCCAACAAATCCTCCTCCGACATTCCGCTTTCAAATTCGATTGCGCCGGGTGAAATCGCGCCACCGGGTAGTCTGGGATCGCTTCCATCCAAAGTGTAAAAGATCGTTCCGTCTGATTCGCTTTCCAGCAGAACCGGAGTCCCTTGTGTAATCCGACCGCCGTGTTGTGGTTGGAAATCCGGCGCTTCAACATCGGGGTAAAGCCCATCGTTTCTCCACTGGGAAAAAGCCAGGTTTCTTCGTTGTCCGAGGTAACCGTTCTTGAGATTCGCGACTTCCGATAACCAATCATTGCGATCGTAGGGAGCAGCCGGTCGCAAGAGATCGCCCCAACGAGCCGACTCTCCGACAATGGCGCGATCGATGAAATCAGCATGAGAATCGAGAACCTGTTCCGCCGCCTCCAAAGTCAACGCCCCTCCGTTGAAGACATGACGCTGCACCCGGTCGGCAAACAGAAGCCGATATTCGGGATTCGCCCGCAGTGCCATATGGATCTCGGTGCAGGTATCCCCCACCAAGCGGTCACTGATGTCCGTGCCGACGGATAGAAAGGACTCTTCGGAGTCCCAACAGTAAAACCGGAAGGGCTCGCCCGGCAGTTTTCTCCTCATCGCATAAACGTTGTTGTCGATCCAATCGATGTTCCCGGCGTAGTGATTCACGATCAGGTAATCCGCGAAGTTTTCGAGATCGAGCAGGTCCTGAATGGCGGCATAAGTTGCGGGATTCAAAACATTCCCTCTCACCAGAGAGATCAGCTGATTCCAGGCCTCATCATCGCCAGCCGAAACGTCATGCCCTGTTCCCCTGATCCACTTGATGACGTCATACTCCTCGTCACTTCCTCCGAATCTCGCCGCTGCAAAGTGTTCGGTCGGACGTTCCACCGGGTTATACAAGCCCCAGTAATGCCCGTTGATATAAAGGTGCATGAAGGTTCCCGGTATCGAGGCGTTTCCGGTCGCTCCTTGAAGATCCCGCACCAACTGGTCGCGGAAATAGGTCACCCGCTCGAGCGAATTTCCACCACCCGAAAGAGCCCGCCACGGACTGGGCCACGCTTTGCCATTTCCGGAGCGAAGGATCAGTCGATCGAACTCCTCGATCTCGGAGCCCGGAAACATGGGATACTCCAGCTTGGCATCGCCATACTCGGACCGGAAATAGA
>JASFWU010000060.1:0-10975 GCA_050049035.1 Akkermansiaceae bacterium
CTTTTCACGTCGACGTTGATGAACGCCGATCACCGTGACTCCCTCCTGCTCGGTCAGACGACGCAGCAAGGTCGCACCCATCCAGCCGGCTCCCACAAGCCCCACTCCGATCCCGCTCACGACGCCTCCCCCTTGTTCAACAAACTCGCGGCAGCGTCATCCAGATAAAGACGACAGTCAGCATGTTGCTGGAGAATCGAGGCCGGGACCTCCGGCGAAACCTCTCCTTCCACGGAGTCCCGAACGGCTTTGGCTTTTCGCTCGTCAGGCACGGTGCAGATGATCGACCCGCTCTTCATAATTTGCTTCACCGACATCGAAATGGCCTTCTCCGGAACCGCTTCAAAAGAAGGAAACCATCCCTCGCCAAACTGCTGTTGCCGACAAGCCTCATCCAGATTCACGACGAGATAGGGCTTCTCCGTTTCAAAGTCAGCGGGAGGGTCATTGAAAGCGAGGTGGCCATTCTCACCGATCCCGACAAAGGCAACATCGATTGGCGCCTCCGCAATCAAGGCACCCACCCGGTCACACTCGGCCTCCGCGTCATCCTCTCCACTGATGTAGTGAAACGCCCTTACGGGACCCGGCAGTTGATCTTCGAATCGTTCCTTCAGGTACTTTCGAAACGAAGCCGGATGCTCGATCGAGAGGCCGACATATTCATCCAAATGAAAAACCGTCACCTTGCTCCAATCGATTCCACTTTCCTTGGTCAGGGCCTCGAGCATTTCAAACTGGGAAGCCCCGGTCGCCACGATAATGTTGACCTCGCCTTTTGCAGCCAGAGCCTCCCTCATCTTAGCGGCTCCATCCGCAGCAGCGGCCGCTCCCATGGCTTCCTTTGAAACAAATTGCTGGTGATTCATACACCTACAGAGTGAATTGCCCGTCCCCGAGGTCAATCTCATTGCTGAGCGGAGTCTTTGCAGTGGAGATTCCCGGTCTCCCCAGCTAGATTGTCATCGAGATGATTTCCCGGCGTATTTTTCTCACCTCGGTCGCTGTCGTGGCCTCAGGTGTCATTGGGTTTTTCGTAGGTCAGCAAAAAAATGATCCACCGCCGACCATCCATGCCCCGACTCCTGAATCAACCGGTGGAGAGCGGCCGCTCATCGGCATCGCCAGCCTCGACGACCCCAACTACATCCGCGCGGTTCGCGAACACGGAGGGATTCCGGTCGTTTTACCCAACACCGATGGCAGCATCGACCGGATCGACGACTACCTTGAGGAACTCGACGGGCTCCTCATGCCGGGCGGCCTCGACATTCCACCATCCGAGTATGGCGAGGAACCACACCCCACCGTGTCCGTTCTTAGCGACGAACGTTATCAATTTGAAAAACACCTCATCAAAAAATGGATCGAGGAATCAGACAAACCCCTGCTTGGAATTTGTCTCGGCAGCCAATGGATGAACGTCGCGAGTGGAGGAACCCTGATTCAGGATATCCCCTCGGAAAAGGGCGGAAACCATCGGGGAGTCATGCACCAAATCACCATCGAAACTGACTCACGATTGGGTCGAATTTTTGACTCCAAAGGATTCGAAGTGAACTCCAATCATCATCAAGCGGTTGGGACGTTGGGCAAAGGTCTCCGCATTGTCGCCACCAGCCCGGACGGCATCGTGGAGGCCACCGAGGCCACCGAGGCCACCGAAGAAGGTCGGTTCCTCGTGGGTGTGCAATGGCATCCCGAGCGCCTGATTCAAACGGATTCGAATCAAGCCAAGCTCTTCAGGGCGTTTGTCGAAGCGGCCAGAACCCACGCTTCTTCAGAATGAGCGAGAAGATTGGGAGTAACGAATCGCCTACTTTGGCTCGACTCCACGCTTATGCATGATCGCGGCCAGGGCGCGTTCGCTCTTCTCGATGGGACGAAAGTTGCCCGGCCGGTAGCCTTGGGTGATTTTCAGCGGGGTCCAACCGGACTTGTTTTTTTGATGCCACACCTTGATGTCGGCTCCCAGCTCATCGAGAAGCTTCATCATTGCCGGGGCACTTTTGTAGGCGGCAGCGTGCATGACAGTCTCTCCCCGCTTGTCCCTGGTGTTGATGTCGGCTCCCTGTTTCACGAGATACTTTACGACTTCCAGGGCGGACTTGAGATCGGCGGCTTCCTCGCCTGGTGCGGTCACTCCCATCCCGGCGGCTGCGAGCAAAGGGCCGGTGCCATTGTGATTCGCAAGTTTCGGGTCAGCGCCCACTTCCTCGAGGACTTTCAGAAAAGGCAGGTCGGCCGTTTCGGCGGCAAGGAGGTAAGGGGTGGCCCCTTTTCGATCAACCCGCGCGGTTCCCCCGGGTCCGCCCTTGAGTTTCAGATTGGGATCGGCTCCGCTTTTGACAAGCACGCGGACCAGTTCAAGGCTTGTCATCTCCCCGGATCCTTGCGGCGTGGGAAGTCCGTCGTCCCCGTCTCCTTTGACTGACTTCCTGACCCAACTTAAAACATGCAGCGGGGCGTAACCCGATCGCAGGTCATTGGGATCCGCACCTTTGGTGAGGAGATAAGCGGCAAGTTCGAAGTGCCCGTTCTCGATCGCCATGATCAAGGGCGAGGTTCCATCGCGCATTCGCTTGCGAACCCGGCGCTTTGCTTTGTGAACGACGTTTACGTCCGCGCCCGCTTCAATGAGTGCGCGAGCGACGTCCTGATTCCCCTGCCGGACCGCGAAAAGCAGAGGCGTGAAGCCGGTCGCGAGTGGCTCCTTGAAGTCGGCCTTCTGATCAATGAGGAACCTAACGACCTCCACGTTCCCTTCGGCCGCTGCCCACATGATGGGAGTTTGCTCACGGTGCTCGCGGGCGTTGACTTTGGCACCGGCATTCACCAGGAGCTTGACGCTTCCCACTTTTCCGGTGCGGCTGGCCGTGTGAAGCGGTGTTTCATTGCCGGGCAAAGCGAGGTTGGGGTCGGCTCCCGCTTGAAGCAGCACTCCGACCATTCCGGGATTTCCGTTTTGACAGGCGAGCGACAGCGGAGTCACTCCGTAACGATTGGCTTGATCGACCGAAACGTTCTTTGCAACAAGCGCCTTCACCTTGGGAAGATCATCCCGGTGCGCTGCATCGATCAGGGGAGTGGCCTGAACCTTCAGCAAAAAAAGACCGAGGAACAATCCCGATCGTATGGCCGGACCACAGAGTCGCCCCCTAGCCTTCCACATCACAGAGAGATCTTTCCGTTGCTATCGCCAAATTTCTCCACCTTGACTCCGGCGCGATCCAGCAAGGTCAGATGAAGATTGGCGAGTGCCGTTGGCTCTTTGAACTGCATATGCCGTCCTCCTTTGACCCCGCCGGCAGCCCCTCCGGCCACGATGACCGGTAGGTTCTGGTGATCGTGGACATTTGGATTTCCCATACCGCTGCCATAGAGGAAAAGCGAATGATCGAGGAGAGAGCCGTCGCCATCGGAAGTCGCTTTCATCTTCTCAAGGAACTCCGCAAAGAGCGAAACATGGAAGGCGTTGATCTTCGACATGCGTTCGATTTTTCCGGGATTGTTTCCATGGTGGGAAAGAGGATGATGGGGATCGGTCACCCCGGTCTCGGGATAAACGCGGTTGCTCGTTTCACGAGCCAGCTGAAAGGTGGTGACCCGGGTGATGTCGCCCTGGAAGGCCAACATCTGGAGCTCAAACATCAAACGGGCATGATCGCGATAGGAAGCCGGAACACCATTGGGACGATCAAGATCCGGAAGAGCCTCATCGCGAGTCGCCGCTTCCGCTTTCTGAATGCGTCGCTCGATTTCACGAACCGAGGTAAGGTAGTCGTCGACTTTCGCACGATCCGTTGGCCCGAGTTCACGCTTCAGGCTCTTCAGATCATCATTCACGAAATCCAGAAGGCTCGCTTTCTTCCTCAAGGCCTTCCGTCTTTCGGCGACGGTTCCGCCTTCACCGAAAAGAGCCTCAAAAATCAAGCGTGGATGAGCCTCGGCAGGTAGCGGTGTGGTGGGTGATGACCAGGACAGATTGTTTTGATAAACACAGGCATATCCGTTGTCACACTGACCCACGGTCTGCATCAGGTCCATCGACATCTCGAGCGAAGAAAGCTGGGTGTCCTTGCCGATGTGTTGAGCCGCGATTTGGTCCACCGTGGTGCCGAGAAAGTAATCAGCGCTCTCGGTTTGACGGGCCTGGGCTGCACTGAGGAAGGCCGAGTTGGAAGTGGCGTGCGTTCCGGGATAAGCGGGCTGCAATTCCAGATTAGAAAGCACGTTGACCTGATCACGAACCGGCGCGAGGGAGTTTAAGATCGGGGAAAGCTCATTCAGAGTCTCCTTGCTTTTCGGTGTCCAGCGGGAGAGATCGCACCCCATTGGCATGAAGACAAAGCCCAGTCGCTTCACCGGCTTCGCCGCAGTCAGCTGCGCCGCGGTGGCCGCCGGAATCATGGCGTCAAGGAGCGGGAGCGCGACCGCGGAACCAAAACCACGGAGAACCGTCCGACGGGAAAGGGCTTTTTTGGTAATCATCATGGCTTCTGGCGGCGGGTAAAGGGTTGGCTTCGGGTGACTCCGAGGATCAAATCGGAAAGACGATACTCCGGCGCAGCGTCCTTGACAATGCGCCGAAGAGCCGAAGCATCGAAATGCTCCACACCCCTTCCGAGGGCGTAGGTTAGCAGCTTTTCGCTGACAGTCCTAGCAAAGAGGTCGGGGCGCTTGAGGAGCGCTTCCTCAAGGGAGTCGACCCCGGTAAAAACCTGCCCGTCTGGCAAACCTCCAAGGGCATCCACCTCGCCGGTGATGAATCTTCCCACGGCATCATATTCCTCCAGCGCAAACCCCTGTGGGTCCATCAACTTGTGACAAGTCGCACAGGATTGATCCTGACTGTGTTTCGCCAACCTTTCGCGCATCGGGAGATCTTCGGAAACAACCACGTCCTCGAGAGCAGGCACCTCCGGTGGTGGGGGTGGAGCCGGGGTTCCGAGGATATTTTCAAGAATCCAGTTTCCCCGAATGACAGGCGAAGTACGATTGGCATACGAGGTTACGGTCAAAATACTCCCCTGCCGCAACAAGCCGCCACGCTTCATCGAAGGGTCCAGATCAACCCGGCGGAAACGGCTTCCATAAACATTAGGGATGCCATAGTGCTTCGCCAAGCGTTCGTTCAGGAAGGTGAAATCCGCACCAATCAAGTCGGACACCTTTCGATTCTCCTTGAGCACCGTCGCAAACAACAACCCGGTCTCGCGCTTGAACGATTGCCTGAGGTTGTCGTCAAAGTCAGGGAAGAGCCGCAAGTCGGGAGTCACGCCATCGAGGTTGCGCAACTGAAGCCATTGATTGGCAAAATTGCTGACGAGAGATTCTGCCTTTGGATCTGCAAGCATGCGCCGGACCTCCCGCTCAAGGATCTCCGGCTTGCTCAAGTCGGCATCGAGCAAGAGGTCATCCGGAAGGCTGCTCCAGAGGAAGAACGATAGCCGCGTCGCCAGTTGATGATTGGGCAGCCTGAAAATCGCGCCGGCCTTCACGGAGTCCGGATCATTTTCAACACGAAAGAGAAACCGCGGGCTCACCAGGATTGCGGCGATCGCCATTTCCATTCCCTGATCGAGAAATGGCTGGAGAGCAGCGAGGTCCTTTTGAGTGATCTCGCGCCGATAGGCCAATCGAAGCATGCCCGGCAGATCTTCTTTGGTGAAGCGAGGCTTTGTTTCCTTGCCATTGAAGGGCCCCGCAACACTGACCTGAAACACCGCGGGAGCCTGTCGCGGATGACGGTGGAAATTGAACTCCGCCTGGTAAGGCTGTCTCTTGGTTTCCAGAAGCGAGGTCGGCTTCTTTGGAAAGGTCACTCCCACCTTGCGGCTCCCGGCTTTCACCGGAATGCGGACCTTGAGATGGGCATCGACCTTGTTGTGATTTCTGTTTTTGGGTCGCTCGATGGTGAACGACTTCACGGGCTCGTGGTCGATGAGCAACTCGATCTCATGAGGCCCTCCGACAAGTCCTTCCACCTCCTCGTTGCGATCACGCGACAAGCGGATCTCAAACTCATACTCGCCATCAGCCGGGAAGGGATGCTCGAAAAGGACTCCGCCACGGGTCCCCAGCGGCAGTCCTTCCACATGTTCCTTTTGGCTCCGGTCCGCGGGAACCCGAACCACCCGGAGATCCGTTGAATCGCCGGCTCCTCCGGTGGCGATCCGGGCAATCTTTCTGGCAGCTCCAAGGTAACGATTCAGCAAAGTCGGCGAAAGCTCTCCCACGGTGATGTTGTCGAAGCCATGGCTCGATTCATCCTTGGGAAGCATCTCACCCACTTCAACGGTGATTCCCAAGAGGTCGCGCACCGAGTTCTGATACTCTGTTCGGGTGAGACGACGCATCGCTGGAACCTTGCCGAGCCTGGGTTCCTTCTTCGCTGCATTATCGAGAGAGTCGGTTAGAAACTCAATCATCTCCTCATACTCTTGGTTCGAGGGACGTTCTTTGTCGGGGGGAGGCATCTGGCGCGAATCAAGCCGCAAGAGAGCCTGCTCCCAGATCCCGGAGTGCCCGGCCGGATCGGAGTTCATGATGGCACCCAAATCCAAACCGCCCTTCGTCATCCCGTCGCCATGACAATCAATGCAGTAGGTTTCAACGAAATCCTCCACCGTAGGCACCGCCTGGATGATTCCAAGAGACGACAGCCAAAGCAGGAGCCATTTGAGGTGACAGTTCACTGACAAGGGGTCCTACCAATCGCTCCCCCATATTGCAACCCGAGGAGAATCTCACGGGTGAAGGTGATTCAACCCGGCTTCTTCCCTGAATTGGCGAAGATTGATGCTCTCCATGAGGAACTTTCATCCCGCGGTCATCAGGTTCTTGTTTTCAGTCAGCAGTTTTTCTGCTTCAGGTAGGGGTCGTTTGGTAGTTGGGGTGCTGGGTCGACTTTAATTCGTAACAAAACAAGTAGAAACATGAATCCGTCTAATCAAAGAAAAGGGGCCAAATCGCTGGCATCCGTCGCACTCTTCTCCTCTGCGACATGCGCCTTCGCTCAGACCGAAGGGCAGGAAATTGACTTCATCAATGCCACCACCATTCCGCCCACCGGCGTCACGACCGAGCAAATCTACCCTGTTCGGGACATTGATACTTATGAATTCACCCTGACCGAGCCCAAGATCCTGACCGCTTCCACCGCTGGTCCGGTCGATACCTTCGGCTGCCTTTTCACCAACAATCGCTCGCTTGTCACGATGGCCAGCGGCGGTGGACCCAATGGCAACTTCCTCCTCACCGAGGTCCTCGAACCGGGTTCCTATTATCTTCAGGTCTCTTCCTTCTCGGCACAAGATACCGGGGAGTACGACCTCAATCTCAGTTTGGCCGACATCCCGACCGGCGGCGGCGGACTGGACGGCGACAACTTCAAGGAGGTTTCGCCCCGCGTGGACATCAACTCCTCAGTCTCCTCAAGCCTGATCCCGAACGATGTCGATTACTACCGGGTTACCATCTATGAACCGCAGACCCTCACCATCTTCTCCAGCGGAAGCACGGACACTTTCTGCGATCTTGTCGATGCCTCGGATGAAGTGATTGCGAGCAATGATGATGGCGGCAGCGGATTCAACTTCCATCTTCAGCGCACTCTAGAGCCTGGCACATATTACGCACGTGTCCGTGGCTTCAGCACCAGCACCAGCGGGCTTTACAACCTGCATGTGAATTCGAGTGTCCAATCCAGCCGGACCATCGAGTTTGTGGGCGAACGTGATTTTGGAAACGTCCAGGTCGGCAGCGAAAACACTGCTCAAATCTGGATCTCGAACACCGGAAACGTCAGCATCGACGTCGCGGCTGTTGAACTCCCGCCCGGATTCACGGGAACCTGGCCCCGCCAAATCCTCCCGGCCCGCACCCGCATGCCCATGGAGGTTTCCTTCAATCCAACTTCTCCCGGAGATTACTCCGGTATGATGGATGTGACCGCCCTGGTGACAGCCGGACCGACCCAGGCCATGATCACCGCCTCAGCGACCTCGGCAACCGACCCAAGTCTCGCGCCGGAGTATCATGAAGCCTCTTACGTCTACGAAGACGGCACCTTCTCAACCGCGATCGGAAGCGAAGGACAGCTCATCCGCTTTGACGCCTCCGACGACATGATCCTCAATCTCGACGGACTTTCAGCCGGAGCAATCAACTTGCAATCAGCCGAAGGCATTGCGCTGAGCAGTGCCGGAGCCGCCGCTTCCTTCGCCCTTTCCCAGGGAACCTATTATCTGCAGGTGGTTCCCGAGCAAGCCGGAACCTACGACCTCACCTTTGCCTCCGAGGCCGCCCCGGACCTCGATACCAGCTTGTCCCTTGACGGGCAGTCAGCTGTTCTCTCCTTCCTGAGTGAAGCTGGAAAAACCTACCAATTTGAGTCCAGCAACGATCTCAGCAACTGGGAGGTCCTCGATACCATGACCGGAACCGGAATGCCCATGGAGTGCGTTGGTCAAGCCGACAGCACCACCGGGGCCCGTTACTTCCGCATCAGCGAAACCACCCAAGACTAAGGCTCACCGGGTTGGAGGTCCGGAATTCCCAGTCCTCCAATCCATCTAAAAATTCTGACAGGAAATCCAGGAAAGCGGGCAGGGTCCCATCCCCTGCCCGTTTTCTTTTCCACTTGCCGTGTTCTTCTTCATCCGCCGCAAGCGCTAAGCCTCCATAGGACAAAGACCTTCTCAAGGGCACCGGATTCATTTCCGGTGCCTTTTTGTATGCTCATCGTTTCCCATTTTGAAACCACCAATCTTTGCTCTGAACCTGTTTACCTCCCCTCTTGCGTTTCTCCTTGCCTAGAAAGTCCATAACTCCCTACTGTTCAGCATGAAAAACTTCGCTCCCTTCCTCGCTCTGTTCCTACTTTGCCAGACTGCCTTCGCTCAATCCGATGATGCCTTCATCAAGAGCACGAGCCAATACGTCGGGAAGATCAATACCTCCCAAGTGAGGGTCGCTTTGAACTACTACTCGGACGGCTCCGTTGCCGGAAACTACGTCTCGTTCAAAACCGGGAAGAAATACTTCCTCAAGGGGCACAACCTCATCCAGGGAAAACTCATCCTTCGGGAATACACCAAAAATCGCAATGGGACCTATCGCGAATCCTCCATTTCCACCCTTACCAAATCCGTGATTAAGGGAAAAATTGTCTGGTCCGGAACGATGAGAAATTACGACGGACGCAATGTTCCGGTCACCCTCGTCAAAAAGTAAGAACACCCCCATCGCCCAAGCCAGCTTCACCGCTTTGGAAGCGTTAGCCAGCGGCGTCCGCAGTCTCACTCGAATGATCCCGTCTTGGACGGATGATCAAACCCGGAAGAACAACTTGTTCCGATAGAGCACGCGACAGATCCAAAGAACCATTGCCAGACCGGCGACGGTCACCAGCAATCTTCCGAGCCCCGGGGTCAGGCCGTCGGCCCACTCCGCCACCGGTCCTCCGAAGATTCTCAAGGCGATCTCATGAAAGCTCACCACACTCGTCAGCAGGTAAATCGCGATCGGGTTCATCCCCACCCAGACGAATGGCATGGACCATTTCTTCAAACCCAAGAGGTCGACAATCCCGTAGAGGACACCCAGTAAAACCAAACTCCACCCTCCGGCCATCAACACAAAGCTCGAGGTCCAGATGTTTTTGATGACCGGAAACTTCATTCCCCACAAATGACCCAAACCGATCAGGCCGGCTCCAGCGACCACCAAAATCCCACAGGTCATCCACCGCGAAGGGCGATTGCTCTTGATGAGCGCACCCGCAAAAACTCCAAGGAGGCAGGTCGCGATTGCAGGAAATGTTGAAAGGATTCCCTCGGGATCATGGGTCACCCGCCATTTGAAGAAAGGGAGATATTGGGAATCAAACCAGTTGGTGAGATTCTTTCCTTCTTCATAGCTGACTCCTTCCTGCCCGGGAACTGGCACAAAGGTCAGGAGAGCCCAGTAGCCCGCGAGAATCCCCGCAAAAACCACGATCAATCCCCGTATTGGCACGTAGAGAAACAGCAGCGCGGTCACCAAGTAACAGATGCCGATCCGCTGCAAGACACCAAGCAAACGCACACCCTGGTTTGAGCCTTCATCATAGAGCCCTTTGGAGATTCCACCGTAGTAGATGATCCCGATCATCCAAAGAACCAGGCCGCGTCGGATGACCCTCATCGTTGCACCTTTTCGATCACCCGACCCCGCAAAACGCCCAAGTGAGTAGACCAACGAGGTTCCAACGATAAAGGTGAAGGACGGAAAGATCAGGTCGTAAAACCGAAATCCTTCCCACTTCACATGCTTGAGTTGGATGGAAAGGGTCTCGATCACCACCGAATCCAGTTCCTTCATTCCGGCCAGTGCCTGCGCCAAAGCCCCTCCACCGATGATCCAGAACATGACAAACCCCCGGTAGACGTCGAGCGAGTCCAGACGGGTGGACGGAGCAGGCTCGATGGAAACTTCGCTCTCTTCGGACATGCACGGAACCTAATCCGACTCTCGATGATTCCTCAAACCAATAACTTAAGCAAGAAGCGCACCTTACGAAAGTCTTCGGCGACGACCACACAGCCCCAAAGATCCCAAGACAAACAGCACCGTCGTCGATGGCTCTGGGATCTGGCGCAACTGCATGGCAGAAGCCTCCGGAGAACCAATGCCCTGGATTCCAAACCGGAAGGTTTGAGTGGTGCTATCCGCAACAAAAGAGGTCGTGACGATGCGGGCCCAGTTGTTGGGTCCGGGAGCCGAGGGGTTGGAGGTATAATCAACCAGCGCTCCTGCCCACGTAGATCCATCCTGCGAAAAGTGCATACTCCGCCCGGTGAAACCTCCCCGGTTGTCCACCACGATAAACTGGGCAACGTAGGCTTCCCCGATCGTCAATCCCTCAAACTGGAAACCAGCTCCTTGATTGTTGCCGTATACAATATTGTCGAGAAGAGTGGTCTCATCAGAT
>JASFWU010000061.1:0-10971 GCA_050049035.1 Akkermansiaceae bacterium
GTCATCCTCCAGCTCATCGACCAAAATCCAATCGGTCGAGGTCGACGAAAGCGACTCCTGCCAAGGCAACACGACTTCTCGCCCGATGTAGCTAGACCGACTTGGCTTTTGGATTGAGATCGATTTGCCTGAAAGCTCGCCGATTTTCTCAATCGACTCAGTTGGCTCCCGCGTATGAAAGTGCCACCAGACAAAGCCGCCCAAAGAGATGGCTATGAGAAAAAAGATGAGCTTGTTGTACTTGCCGGGCATTTTTTGGACTTCAGAGAAAGGATGCCAGAGATCAGCTTTGATTCCAACTCTGGAGGAATTCACCAAAAGGACAGCGCATTCCTCGGGAACGCGGGAGATTGCCACCCGCACACCTCCATTAAATTTTGCCTCACAAGACAAAGGGGATGAGCTCCGCAGAACAACCTTTCTCAATTCCGCATTACATACATTGTGTGAAGTTATATGAGGTTCCTTTGATCTGTAGGGGTCCTGAACCGAGGCCTTTTCCGGTATCAACAATGAGTCACAGGTGTGGATCCGCTCTCTGTCACGAATGAAACCTTGCGCATTTCACCTGTCATCCCCAGCGTTCGCGCGTGCCTGAAGAGCTTGAAGAGATTCTCGAACGAGCTGAGGACGCGATCAAGAATCGCGATTCTGCTCTCGTGCTTGAACTGGCGGAGGAAATCCATCACGCGGACCTTGCCAATCTCTACGAGGATGCGGATCCCGATGAGCGCTCCTTTTTGATCCAGCTCCTCGGACCCGAAAAATTCTCCGAGATTCTCGCGGAACTGCCCGACACCCTGGTCGAAGAGACCCTCGATTCGTTTTCGCCCGACGACCAGCGTGATATTCTGGATTCACTTCCGGACGATGACCGCGTTGATATTCTTCAGGACGTCAGCGACAACAAGCGTCGGGACTATCTTGAGCTTCTCGATGAAGACACCCAGGCCGACACCCGGACTCTTTTGCGCTATGGCGAAGAGACAGCCGGCGGTCGCATGACCACTCAAATGGGGAAAATCCACATCGGGATGACCGTGAAGGATGCGATTGACCGTTTGCGTGATGATTTGGAATCGACCAGCACGTTGGCCCGCATCTTCGTGGTGGATGACGACGACCATCTCGTCGGGAAAATTCGACTTCGCGATCTGGCCTTCAACTCATGGGATGTGACCATTCGTGATATTGTTCAGGATATCGATCATTCCATCCTGGCAACGGCCGACCAGGAGGAAGCGGCCCAGATGGTGTCCCGTTATGACATGATCGTGTTGCCCGTGGTCGATGAAGCCAATCGTCTTCTGGGCGTCATCACCTATGATGATGCGATCGAGATTCTCGAGGAGGAATCGACCGAGGACATCGAGAAAGGTGCGGGTATCTCCGGTGAACAATCCGAAGAAAGCTATCTCAACACTTCGATTGCCTCCCATTTCAAACGTCGTTGCGGTTGGCTCGTTGTCCTGGCCTTTCTCGCGATTCTCTCGGGGTTTGTCATGATGCGTTTCGAGCACACTCTTACTCAAATTTATCTCCTTTCCCTGTTCCTTCCCATGGTGGTGGCGGCCGGTGGAAATACCGGCGGACAGGCCTCCACCATGGTCATTCGAGCGATGGCTCTGGGAGAACTCGATCCCGGAGATGTCTCCCGGGTGGCCTGGAAGGAGTTTCGTCTGGGGCTACTTCTGGGTCTCCTTTTGGCCGTCATTATCGGACTTTTCGCCATCTTTGCTCCGCCGGCCTTACAATTCACCTTGCCTGATGGCGTCTCATTTTCCCTTTTTGGCCTCACCGTGGCCGTGGCTCTGGGCGCCCAGGTTGCGACGTCAACCCTGATCGGGGCTCTCCTGCCCATCGGAGCCCGTTCGATTCACATGGATCCGGCCGTCATTGCCGCTCCCGCCATTACGACAATTGTCGATGTTTCAGGAATGGTGATTTATTTCACCGTTGCGCGCAGTATTCTCCAGATATGAAAGTTCCTCTTTTATTGACCGCACTTGTTTCGTCCGTTTTTGCCCACGAGGGCCACCTCCACAACCCGGCTGCATCCGAGATGAACAAAGCCGCGACTGTCTTTCTCGCCAGTCTCAACGATGAGCAGCGCAAGTCCGCCTCGTTTGAGTTCAAAAACACCGAACGTGAAAACTGGCATTTCGTTCCCATGAACGACCGGAAAGGGCTCCGCTTTGATGCACTCAAACCTCATCAACAGCACCTCGCTTTTGGACTTCTCGGCACCGGGCTGACTCAAAAAGGACTCCTCACGGCCACCCAGATCATGACCCTGGAGCAGATTCTGCGGGATCGTGGTGGTGATCCCGAGGTCCGTAATCCTGAAAAGTACCATATCTCCATCTTCGGCAAACCTTCGACAACCGAGCCCTGGGGCTGGCGGTTCGAGGGGCACCACTTGTCTCTGAATTTCTCGCTGCTGGGAGAAAAGGTGGTGGGACTCCCCGCCTTCTACGGCACCAATCCGGCCGAACTCAAAGAAGGCCCGCTGAAGGGCATGCGTCCTCTGGGTGAAATCGAAGACGCCGCTCGCGAACTGGCCACAAAGCTCATCGCGTCCAAACGCTCACCCGTGTTCTCCGAAAAGGCTCCCAAGGAAATCCTGACCGCCCAGGACAGTGTGGCCAAGGCCCAGAAAGTGGCCGGAACCCCTTCGGCCAAAATGAGCGGAGATGAGCTGAAGTTGCTCATGGCGATCGTGGGTGATGTTGCCTCCATGCAGCGCCAGGAAGTGACCAACGACACCCTCCGCAAGATCAATACGATTCAGCGCAACAAGCTTCACTTTGCCTGGGGAGGATCGCTCGAACGTGGTGGTGCCCACTACTTCCGCATCCAGGGAACGGATTTCCTGATCGAGTATGCCAACACGCAGAACGATGCCAATCACGCCCACTTGGTCTGGCGTGACCTGAAAAACGACTTCGCCCGTGATTCGTTGAAAAATCACTACGAGAACGATCACAAATAGAAACGGGTTAGTTTTCGCTTCTTTGCACGAGCCTGGTCACAAGTTTGACCGGGCTCTTTTTTTTCTCGATCTCCCCCACCACTTTGGAAATGGCGTCGGCGACGTCTCCTTCCACCGGCTTCGCGGTTTCCACCATCACTACAAATCCCCCGCCCTTCATTCGGTCAACCGAAACAAGAGTAACCCCTTCAGGAAGTTCACTGGAGATGGCCATTTCCAATCGTTCGCTTCTGGAAAGACGGGACAACATCACCGAGGTCAGAGGAACGGAGAGTCCGATGCAGACGAGGATTAGAGTGATCAGCGTGCGACGACCCCACGCGCCGGCTTTTTGAATGCCCGAGATTCCCGCCAGCATGAAGTTCATTCCGGCACCCAAAACAATTGCAACGATATTGGTGCCAAACAAAAGGCCCGCCCCCAGAGCGACGTCCGTTTGCCCCATCGCAAAGGCAATCCCAACCGTGGCAATGGGGGGAACCAAAGCCGCGGCAATGGCCACGCCGGCGAGAGCCCCCGTGAGTTTGGGCCGGGCAACACAATACGAAGCAGCAATTCCCGAGACAAAGGCAATCCCGAGATCGAGGGCATTCGGCTCGCCCCGCATGCGAAGCTGCTCGGTCAGTCCAAAGTGCAGGAAACGAGCCACCAGGCCCATTGCGATGCTCAGGGCGAGCGCAAAGCAAAAGCCCCGACCGACAGCACCCATTGATTTGCGGGCGAGCGGCCAATTGCCTTGCACCAAGGACAACCCCATCCCGATCAGTGGCATCATCAATGGGGCCACCAGCATTGCACCAATCACCACCGCACCGGAGTTTACCAGCAGCCCCATCCCCGCAATGGCGGTGGCAAGGACCATGAGCGCGGCGAAATCAAAATTCCACCGGGACTTCGACTCAACCTCTTCGAACAGGGACAGCCGCTCATCGCGATTAAGCTGCGGGACGTTGAGATGAATGAGGCGCCCCGCCGCCTCTCTCAAGCGATGACCCTTGCTGCGCTCGGCCCGGATCACTCCGACCGTTACCCCCTTCTCCTTCTGTAAAAGGCGGTCCGGCAGGGTTCCAAACAATTTTCGCCGAAGGGTCCCGGAATCACTCGCACCTACCAGCAACATGCTGTAACCCGTTTCCTCCATTTCCGCATGCAGGGCGGCAGGGAAATCTTCACCAATCCGGACCCGGGTTTCCACCTCCCCCGCTTTCAGACCGGCCTTTCGAATGACCTTGTTCAGATGTTGATGCCCGAGCTCCTCGGAAAGATCACCGGTTTCAGGTCTGAGCTGAAAAGCGACCGCCCGTTCCTCTGAAAGTGCGGCGGCCAGCCTGAGTGCCCGACGGGAGTGTCTTCCTCCGGCGCACGGCACCAAAACCCTGATGTCCGGATTGGCCAATTCGTCACTGATCCGGACGACCAGAACCTGGCAAGCGGCCCGCTCGAAGATGTCGGTCGAGAACCTGAGGTCGGGATCGTCCAGCTTTGATTCCACCCGCTTGCCAACGACCAGCATCTGGGGTGAGACCTCCTTGACAGCATCGAGAACCTTTCGTCGCCTGGAAGCCCCGCAAAGATTCCGAAGCGTAGCTTCCGTTGGGAGCGGATTGATCCAATTCGATTCGTCAGCTTCCTTCCCGGCCGTCCAGATTTCCAACGGGAGATCCATCGCCAAAGCCACCCGCTGGCCGAACGCTTTCATGACCCCTGCTTCTTCAGCGCTTCGCACTATGACACAAATCGACATCAGCTCTTTCCAAATTTTCGGTCGAGCTCCTGGTAGGAGATCTGAACGAGAGTGGGTTTCCCTGATGGGTCGCAATAGGGAAGATCACAGGCGAAAAGCTCGTCCAGCAAACCCGGTAGAGATGAAATCCCCCAGCCGTCCCGACGTGCCGCGACCCCTGCAACGTGTGCCGCAAATCCCTCAAACGCGAGACGCTTGACGCGAGTGCCTCCATCCCGGTCGATGACCAGATCTACGAGTTCAACCAAAGCCTTGCGCAAGTCTCCGCCGGCCAGAAAAGAAGGAGCCGAGGAGATCGTGATGGTTTGGCCGCCAAATGATTCGAGAACAAACCCGGCCTGATCAAAATGTTCTCGGTGACGCATCACCAGATCAACATCCCGCACATCCAGCTCCATCAAGACCGGCACGAGCAAACCCTGGGAATCCACTCCTTCGCCTTCACCAAGCAGACGTTCATAAAAAATCCGGGCTTTCCCGGCCCGGGGTTCGAACAGGACGAGTCCCTCCTCACCCTCCAACAAGGCGTAACGGTCCGAGAGAGTTCCGATGACCATGAACGGTGCCCCTCCCTGCTTCTCCGTTTCCTCCACCGGCAGCTCGGCTTGTTCCTCGTGACGCCAAAGCGTGTCGCCTTGTTTCGCAGGAGACGGGGCCGGCTCTTGATCCTCGTTGCTGATGACTGGTAGCACCTCTTCTCTCCCAACCTTTTCGTTTCTCGCAAAAGGCGGTGGGTTGACCCTGGCGACCTCACGTGCCTCCTCGGGAGGGCGCAGGGCGGCCTCAACGGCTTCCAGGATGGCGACTCTGACCTTCGCTGGTTCGGCGAACCTTACCTCTCGCTTGGCAGGATGAACATTCACATCGACCAAGGCCGGATGCATCGTGATCCAGATCCAAACCGTTGGATGCATTCCGTCCGGCAGTGCTCCCCGAAACCCTTCCTGCAACGCCCGCGAAATCGTGATGTCTTCCACCGGCCTTCCATTGAGAAAGACAAACTGGTGTTTCCGGCCACGCCGGGCATGGGAAGCAGGAAGCAATGCCCCTTCGATCTCAATGCCGTGACGCTCGCACCGCGGGATTTCAATGAGATGACGGCGGGTGTCGGCCCCGCTCATGGCCTCAATGCGGACCCTGCGGTCATTGGTCGGCGCCAAGTCAAAAACGACCCGTCCATCCTTGCGAAGGACCCAGCCAATATCCGGTGTGCAGAGGGCGTGGAGGCGGATCTGATGTTCGATATGGGAAGCCTCTGTTGTCTCCGCTTTCAGAAACTTTCGGCGAGCCGGAACATTGTAAAACAAATCTCGTACTTCAACACTGGTTCCTACCGGGCACCCCACGACTTTCGGATCCCCTTCGGGTTCTCCGCCGCTCACCCTGACTTCGGTTCCCTCGACACATTCCTTCTGGCGGGTGGTCAGGACAAACCGGGCCACACTTGCAATGCTGGGCAGAGCCTCACCCCGGAACCCGAGAGTGGCGATGGCATTGAGATCGTCGGATCTCTTGAGTTTGCTCGTGGCATGGCGCTCGAGGGACCTCGCCGCATCCTCGGCGTTCATCCCGATGCCGTCATCCCGCACGCGCAGAAAAGCCGCGCCCCCCCTTTTCATTTCCACCTCGATTCGGCGTGCCCCGGCATCGATGGCATTTTCCACAAGCTCCTTGACCACACTTGCCGGTCGCTCGATGACTTCGCCCGCCGCCACCTGGCTGGCCAAAGTCCCGGACATCACTTCGATCACCGACATCGCCATGATCCTACCCGCATCTTGAAGCGGGTCAGTTCCAAAAAACGGCAACCTTTGCCATCAAAGCTCTTTGATCTCAATCGTCCGATAACTGACTTCAAACGGAGGCCCGCTATGAGCCTGCAGGGCAATGAACCCCTCCTCAGGGATGGCATCATCCTTCTCGGTGTAGTCGGTTACCAAAATATCGTTCACCCAGATGCGAACCCTTTTCCCCTCGCAGCGGATGCGATAACGGTTCCACCCTTCGTTTTTTGCCGCCTTCCCCGCTTCCTTCGAAGCCAGGGGAGCGAGGAATTTCCGGCGGCGCGATTCATCGTAAAGCTTCCCCCATAATCCTGGGCCGGCATCGGCCTGGTAACCGATCATCTCGTGGTGATCTTTGATGCGTTCGCTTCTGAACTGGACCCCCGCATTGGGCCGTTTGCCCTCGACTTTCAGCTGAAGGGTTAACTCAAAATCGCGGTAACGCTTGGCCGTGGTGATAAAGGTGTTGTGGGGAACCTTCTTTTCCTTCGACCCGCCTACGATCACGCCGTTTTCGACGCGCCACATCCACTTTTCGCTCTCCCTCACGGTCCAGCCATTCAATGACTTGCCATCAAAAAGCGACTCGGCAAAAGCCGGGGCGATGAGGAGGAGGAAAAATGCGAGATGTTTCATGATTTGCAATCTCGCCTTTTTCAATCCCGGGGTCGACCCTTAAACGGTCATCACTTCCTTCTCCTTGGCTTCGGTCAAAGAGTCGATCTGGCCGACATACTTGTCAGTGAGTTCCTGAACACTGCCCTCATAATCGCGCTGACCGTCTTCAGTTAAAACATTGTCGGTCTTCATTTTCTTACCAAGGTCCATGCCGTCTTTTCGTGCGCCACGGATGCGGACGCGTCCTTCTTCGGCCATGGACTTGACCGACTTGACGAGCTCGACCCGTCGTTCTTCGGACAATTCAGGGATGGGAAGGCGGATGCGCTGACCTTCGTTCACCGGGTTGAGCCCCAGCTTGCTTTCACGAATGGCCTTCTCGATATCACCGGCGGTTGAAGGGTCAAAGGGCTGAACCACCAGCATCCGGGGTTCGGGAGCGGTAATCACGGCAAGACCATTGAGCTTCATCACGCTTCCATAAGCGGCTACGGAAACATCGAGATTCTCGACGAGTGATGGCGAGGCTTTTCCGGTACGGATCGAGGTGAACTCCGAGGTGGTGTGGTCGACGGCCTTCTTCATGGCCTCTTCGACTTGTTGCAATGCTTCTGATGCTTCCATGGTTTTGTGTGTGTTGTGATTAATGAACGATGGTTCCGATTTCTCCGCGGTTCAGGGCGATCTCGATGTTTCCTTCCTTGCCGAGATCAAAAACGATGATGGGGATATCATTGTCCATGCAAAGACTGAAGGCGGTGGCATCCATCACTCCCAGTTCCTCGCTGATACACTGCCGGAACGAAACGGTTTCATAGCGGACCGCATCGGGGTTCTTGTGAGGGTCGGAGTCATAAACACCATCGACCATCGTGGCTTTAAAAATGACATCAGCGTTGACTTCAGTCGCTCGCAAGGCGGCGGTGGTATCGGTGGAGAAAAAGGGACTGCCGGTTCCGGCGGCAAAAATAACAATCGCACCGCGGGCCATTTGACGGGAGGCTTTGCGCCGGATGAAAGGTTCGGCGACATTCTGCATGTGGATGGCCGAGTGGACGATGCACTCCTCACCTTCCTGTTCGAGAGCCGCTTGCAAGGCGAGAGCGTTCATGACGGTGGCAAGCATTCCGACGTAATCAGCGGTGGCCCGGTCCATTCCTCGGGCACTGGCGGAGGCACCACGCCAGAAATTCCCGCCCCCAACCACGATGGCGAGTTCGACCCCGGACTCCTGGCGGGCTGAGTGAATTTCCCCGGCGATGCGCTCTACGATTTCCGGTGAGATATTATCGTGACTTCCGGGGGCCCTTAATGCCTCGCCGCTTAGCTTTAAGACCACTCTCTTGAAATTCCGGATCTCAGACAAGTCACTCATCTCTGGAACAAAAGACTGTCAGGCCGCGACGAAACGGAAAAGCGGAAAAACCACTTCACTGAAAATTCCCTTTGGCTTGTCGTCCCCTATCGCCCGCCGACCATGAACTCGGAGGCCAGATCGGCCAAAGAAGCATTCTTTCTGGTCAAACCAATGAGCGAGAGCTTGACCTTGAGCGGCTTGTTTTCCGGATGGTGATTGGCATTGAGTGTCTTTTTGAGAGCCGAGATGGTCAGCTTGACAATCGTTCGAACAGGAAGATCGACCTCTTTCGGCACCCGGGTCTTCGACAGATCGAGAGTCACACTGACTTTGGTCTCTCCGGTCACTTCGCCGCTGATGGAAATACCATACAGTCGAAGGAGATTGCATTCACTGACATTGTAATTGGGAACCGGCGGCATTTGGTGGGCCGCGCCGATGGCTTCCACCAATCCTTCGGGAAGGGCGCCACTCAAAACCATCGGACGTGGCATCACCCTTGCCTGGATCGCCTCGCCTTCGAATTCAAAATCGACGTCTGTTCCATGCAGGGACAAGGGTTGGTAGACCTGCATAACATCAAGCGTAGTGCCACCGGCAAGGCCGATTGAGGCAAGGATAAGAAGGGCTATATTTCGCATAACCGAAATACTAAGTCATCCTTCCTAACAAGACCAGTCTATTTCAACCCGGCCGTTAGCGCATCATGGTGGCCCCGGGCCAGCTCCACTCCGGACATTCGGCGGCTTCCTTCGAGTTGCACTTCCCCCAGAACAAGGCTTCCCGAGCCACAGGCGATCTCAGGGGAACCATTGGCCAGACCGAGAAAAGCACCAGGAGTTCCTTCGCCATGGCCGATCTGAACCGGCGGAAAAATCTTCAGCCGCTTTTTGTTCAATTTCCCCGTGGTGCCGGGCCAGGGATGAAAGGCGCGAATGAGGCGCTCCAGTTCCTCCGCCGGTCTTGACCAATCGAGTTCTCCATCGCCGCGTCCCAGTTTCGGGGCATAGGACTGACGGCTTTCGTCCTGGGGTTCTCCGGGAACATCACCGTTTTGGAGAAGCCTGAGTCCTTGCGCAAGGGCATCCGGGCCCGCTGCCGCCAATCGGTCGTGTAACTCACCTCCGGTTTCGCCATCGGAAATCGCAAGCCTCGTTTGACAAATCACATTGCCGGCATCGAGACGCTTCACCACGTGTAGGACAGTCCAGCCGGTCTCCGCATCACCGTGACGAAGCGCGGCCTGGATGCAGGAGGCGCCGCGATATTTGGGGAGGAGCGAGGCGTGGAGATTGATGATGGCCCGTGAGGGAAGATCGATGAGGCTTTGAGACAAAATTTGACCGTAGGCCATGACCACAATGATCTCAGGGTCCCACTGGCGAATGGCCTCGAGGGCCTCGGGCGAAGAGACGTTCTCCGGCTGAATGACAGGCACTCCCGCGGCGATGGCCATTTCCTTGACGCGCGGCGGGGTGAGAACCTGTTTGCGTCCCACCGGCCGGTCCGGCTGGGTCACCAGACCGACAATGTCATGTCCCCCTCCCAGGGCGCTGGCAAAGGTGGGCTCGGAGATTTCCCCCGTGACCATGAAGACGAGCCGCATCTTTTCAGTTAAATGGTTTGGGAGGCAATCCGCTGATAAGCCTCCAGGGTTTGGAGCTTGGCTAGAATATCGTAAAGCACCTTGGCCGGTGACTGGGTGGCATCAATGTCGCAACGCAAGTCATCGCCGTAGTATTCGAGAATGGGCTTCGTCGCCTCTTCGTAGGTTTTGATGCGATGTTGAATCACGATTTCCGAGGCATCATCAAGCCGTTGCTCTTTGAGAGCACGTTTCCGAAGCCGGCGGGCAAGCTCGTCCCGGTTGGGGCAGCTGAGATGAAACACCTGGTGAATCTCAACATACTCTTCCAACATCCTCGCTTGCTCGACGTTGCGGGGAATGCCATCGAGCACGAGAATATCGATGTCGGGTTTGTAAATGTGGCTTCGTACAAGATCTTCCATATGACTCGCCCATAACTGAATGGTCAGTTGATCCGGCACGAGCTCCCCACGCTTGGAGTATTCCACAAACTGACGCCCCAAATCGGTCCGGGTGTCGAGTTGTCGAAAGACCTCTCCGCTTGAGTAGTGATAGAAGCGGGGAATTTGCGCCAGAACCGCCCCCTGGGTTCCTTTCCCTGCTCCGGGTGCTCCAAGGATCAGGATCGCGGCTTTTCGGGGTGATTCGGGAATGATGGTCATGGCGAAGGCCGCGGAGTTTGCTCAAGAGATCCACATCGCTCAACTCCAAATCAACCCATCGGACTGTTGCTCAGAGAAACCATGACCCAAAAGACGAAAACCGGCGCCAGTACGGCGAGATCGACCAACACGCGATACCCTTTGCGATCCAATCGCCGCCTCCCCTGGTTGAGCAAAAACAAGCAGGCCGCCCCCACTAAAATCCCCGCAGCGAAGGGTTTGTAGA
>JASFWU010000340.1:0-3341 GCA_050049035.1 Akkermansiaceae bacterium
CGGTGATGTCCTTTCCACCTCGTCTTCCTACTGCGGTGGCGGACGCCCCAACAAGATGCCCGACATCAAGTTCAAGCCCGCCAAGATGCCCGACATGGAGTGGGCTCTTCGTTACTGGCAGAGCTATCTCGAGCTCGGTGGTGATTGTGCCCTTGAATACATGATCCACGGGATCGACCGCATGTCCTGGGCCATGGGTGATGAGATGCCCGTCAAGTGCTACGCCAACGGCGCTAACGTTTACCCGCTCAACGGCGCGAATGCTTGGGACAATTTCTCCCTCCGCTTCATCTACGCCGACGGCCGCACCGCCGACTTCCTCGGCCGCCAGCTTCCCCGCACCTACTCCGCATCCGGTGACGACATCATCGGAACGAAAGGACAGGCCTTCGGTCGCAGCGGCAGCGCTTCCATCGTGAAGGACGGCAAGGTCGTCTGGGAAACCCGCGGTGGACTGGACTACGTCAACGAGCACAAGGTCCTCACCTCGCACATCCGCAAGGGCAAGGTCTACAACGACGTCCTCGACCAGTTCGACACCACCCACGCCATCTGCATTATGGGACGGAGTGCCGCCTACACCGGCCAGCTTCTGACCGACAAGCAGCTCATGGACTCGAAAGACCTCCTTCTGAAAACCGAGGATGTCACCTTCGATTCGCCGTTCACGGCACGCCCGGCTGCCCAGCCCGGCATCACGAAGTTCAGCTAAAGAACATGAGAAGGACCATCGTCAAACTGACCCAGGCTTCTTGTTTCGGAAGCATGTTCCTACTGTCTCCGGCCCTGGCCGAAGACGGTGGGTCCAAAGCCGACATCAAGCCACCACTCGCGATGGATGGAGTGGACGAGGAGCGCATGCGCCTCGCCAAGCTCATCCATAAGAAAATCGTGGAGACGGAAAAGAAGGAGAAACAGGAAATGGCTCTCTACGAAGAGTCCCTGGAATCCGGAGCCAAGTTTGAGATGGTCCCCATCAAGGGTGGCACCTTCACCTGGAAGGGCGACAAAGAGGGCGACGTTCTGGAGGCGACCATTTCGCCTTTCTGGATGGGGAAACGCGAGGTGACGTGGGAGGAATACGATCCTTACATGTATACCGAGATTGCCCGGGAAAAGGATGGCAACCTTCCCGAATTCATTCGGGAGAATGCCGAGAAGGAAATCGACCTCCTCGCGCGTCCCACCACTCCTTATCATCCCATGACCTTTGGCATGCCACGCGACGGACACCCGGCGGTTGCGATGACCCAGCACGCCGCCAACAAATACTGTCAGTGGATCAGCTTGCAGACCGGCCACTTTTACCGCCTCCCCACCGAGGCCGAGTGGGAGTATGCCTGTCGCGCCGGCCAATCGACCAATGGAAGTTGGGGTGACGATGCCGCCAAGGCCGGTGACTACGCCTGGTTTGGCGAAAGTGGAGGCACCTACAAAAAGCCCGGTCTCAAGAAGCCCAACGCCTGGGGACTTCACGACATGCACGGCAACGTGGTCGAGTGGACCCTCGATCAGTTCGTTCCCAACCGAAAGGAATACTTCGGCAAGGACAAGGTCATGAACCCGTGGGTCAAAGCCACCAAGCCCTATCCACACGTAGTCAAAGGAGGACACTGGCAGCAAAAGGTGGAAGATCTCGCCGCTTCCAAGCGCGAGAAATCGGACGCCATGTGGAAGGTCATTGATCCCCAGCGTCCCCGGAGTTTGTGGTATCACACCAGCACCCCGTGGCTCGGCATGCGGGTCGTCCGACCACTCAAGACTCCGACTGCCGAGGAAATGTATCACTACTGGAACTCCGGCGTGGAAGCCGACGAGTGATCCAGGTGGGTCGCTTGATTTTTACGGAGCTTGGACTTTAGTCCGAGTGCGGAGCCCTGGCCAATGGATACTCGGACTGAAGTCCAAGCTCCGTAGGGCTCCCCAAAATTTTGCGCCTGACCATGAAATCCTTCCTCTCCAACTGGTTCGTCCTTCCAGCCATCCTGGTAATCTGCTCAGTCGCGTCCGCCGACGACAAAGAAGCGAAGGCCGACATCAAACCACCTCTTGCCAAGGATGGCTTTGACAAGGAGCAGATGCGTCTCGCCCGGGTTATTCACAAACGCATCGTCGATTATCACGAGATCAAAAAGCAAACCGACGGAGGCAAGGAGCGGGGCCTGATCCCTTACAAGGAAACCCTTCGATCGCTAGCTCAATTCGAAATGGTTCCGATCAAAGGGGGAACCTTCACCTGGAAGGGCGAGCAAGAAGATGATGTTCTTGAAGTGACCATCTCACCTTTCTGGATGGGAAAGCATGAGGTGACTTGGGAAGAGTTCAAGCCTTTCCTTTATACCGAAATTGCCCGCGAAAAAAATGGCGACGTTCCAGAAATTATCAGGGACCAGATCCCCAGTGATCTCGACCTGCTCGCCCGGCCTACGACTCCCTATCACCCGCCTTCGATGGGAATGCCCAAGAAAGGTCACCCGGCCATCGGGATGACCCAGCATTCCGCCAACAAATACTGCCAATGGATCAGCTACCAAACCGGTCACTTCTACCGCCTCCCTACCGAAGCCGAATGGGAGTACGCCTGTCGTGCCGGGAATCCGAGCAACGGAAGCTGGGGTGATGATCCGAGTATGGCAACCGAGTATGCCTGGTTCGGCGAGGACCCCGAGAGCCACTACCATAAACCCGGTCTCAAAAAGCCCAACGCCTGGGGACTTTACGACATGCACGGCAATGTCATCGAGTGGACCCTCGACCAGCACGTTCCCAACCGCCGCAGCTACTTCGGAAGGGACAAGGTCATCGACCCGTGGATCAAAGCGACGCGACCTTACCCGCATGTCGTGAAGGGTGGTCATTGGAAACAGCCACTCGAAAAAATCGCTGCATCGTCCCGGGGAAAATCCGACCCCACTTGGAAAATCAGCGAACCTGAGATTCCACAAATCTGGCATCACCCTGACGCCCCGTGGCTTGGCCTGCGAGTTGTTCGTCCCCAAAAGATTCCCACCGCCGAAGAGATGTACCATTACTGGAACTCCGGTGTGGAATACGACAAGTGATCGCTTCACTCGAAGCTTCAAGCAGCACCTCATCGTATTGATACCATGAAGACTTTAAGAGCATCTCATCGTGCCGGTATCTTGCTGGCCTCAATTTTGCTTTTGCCCCCCGCCTTAGCTGAGGACACCAAGGTCCAACCCGACATCAAACCCGCTCTCGCCAAAGAGGGATTAGACCAGGAGCAACTGCGCCTCGCCCGCCTCATTCACAAGCGCATCATCGAGAAGCAAAAAGAAGAGAAGGCCAAGCTGGCTCTTTACAAAGAGACCCTCGATTCC
>JASFWU010000341.1:0-3334 GCA_050049035.1 Akkermansiaceae bacterium
GATCTCCTCGCCGATCTCGACGAGGTCCGACTCGATGTCCCCTACGAAAAAGGGATCAATCCCCCGATCTGGGAAATCGGTCACTCCGCCTTCTTCTACGAGTTTTTCCTGCTGCGACCGCTTTATGGAGTCGAACCTGTCATGCCAGGATTCGACACGGTCTGGGATTCCTTCGACATTCCCCATCGCGAACGCTGGACTCCCGGAGTCGTCCCCGCAAAGAAGGAAACCCTCGCCTACTACGATCGCGTCGTCGGAGAAACGATCGACCGACTTTCTGCCGGGAACAGTCTCACCGATGAAGAAGCCTATCTCGGCCAGTATGTCGTCGCCCATCAGCAGATGCATCTCGAGTCCCTGATCTGGTGTCGGCAAACCCTGGGTTACCCGAAGCCTTCCTACACTCGCGAAACAGAGTTCGCGACGGACGAGAATGCGAAAGGTGATGCAGACATTCCCGCCGGAACCTACCTCATCGGAGTCCCTAGCGCGACCCCTGGAAACCTCGCTGCAAATTTCAGCTTCGACAACGAGCGACCGGGATTTGAGAAAGAGGTCGAAGCTTTCCGCATTTCCCAGACCCTTGTCTCGCAGGGAGAGTTCCGCGATTTTGTCGAGGACGGTGGCTACACCGACTCCGATCACTGGAGCTTCGGCGGCAACTACTGGAGAAGTCAGTTCCAGCAAGCGAGCCCGAGATACTGGGAGAAGCTCGATAGCGAATGGCTTGTTCGTCGCTTCGACGAGCAAGTCCCCATCGAACCTGACGCCCCCATGCTCCATGTCAGTTTCTGGGAAGCCGAAGCCTATTGCCACTGGGCGGGGAGGCGGCTTCCGAACGAGTTCGAATGGGAAGTCGCAGCACGAGGCCCGGACGCACGGAAATTCCCATGGGGCGCTGAATCCTGCACGACGGCCCGGACCGCGATGGAATGCACCAACCCCGGCACCGCACCGGTCACCGCCTTTCCCGAAAGTGCGAGTCCGTTCGGTTGTCTCCAGATGATCGGCACAGCCTGGGAGTGGACGACGAGTCAGTATCTCCCCTTCGATGGCTTCTGCGTCGATATGTATCCCTACATGTCGACCCTTCAGTTTGGTGACCACAAGACCACTCGCGGCGGCAGTCTCGCCACCTCGGCAAGCCTGATTCGAAACACCTATCGCCAGGCCATCTACCCGGATCGAAATGATATGTTCACCGGGTTTCGGACTTGTGAGAAGTAAGCCGGCTCACTCCTTCCCTGCCTCGCCCGCAAAATACTCCACCGCACCGGCGAGTTTCTTCGCCGCATTGGCGGAAAGAAAATAACGCGCGACCTGTCCATTCATCGCCTGCTCGAGGACGACGCCCTTGTCTTTCTGATAGGAGACTGTCCACTTCCCGGCCCACTCGGTGTCCCAGACCTCGACAGGTTTCTCGAGAGCTGCCCCTTTCGCCAACTCGGTCGCAAAAGCCTTGGCATTCTCAATCGGCAAAAACATCGCCCCGCCCAGCGCTTTCGCAGGATCATCGGCGTCGGGCATCTTGAGGAAACTCACCTGCACCATGGGATCGCTCCCTTCCGGCTTACTGGCCTGGACATGGGTAAAGCCGCGCTCGTCGTATCCCTCGCGAAAAAAGGGCGACGGGTCTCCCAGTCGGGTGGAGCCATCGGCGATTACGGTTTTCACTTCGGGATCGAAAGTATCATCCTCAGGATCGAAAGCATGAAGGGAAAAAGGCGAAACAACGAGGAGGAGGAGAGCGTGAATTCTGATCATGACAGGGCGAGGATGAGCCCTACGATATTCATCAATCCCTCACCGGGCAATTCAGATTTTCCCATTGTTGGCGCTCCACCCGCTCAGGTGATGATCTCCTTCACTACGGAGCCCAGCCCCTCCGTCAACTTCATCTCACGCCCTGCATAACGGTAACTGAGCCTCTCGTGATCCAGTCCGAGGAGGTGAAGAATCGTCGCATGCCAGTCGTGGACATGGACCTTCCCCGAGACCGCCTCGTAGCCGTGCTCGTCGGTCTCCCCGTGGGAGTAGCCGCCCTTCACGCCCCCCCCGGCCATCCACATCGTGTAGCCCTTGTGATTGTGATCTCGTCCATTGGCATCGGGAGAATGAGGCGTCCTCCCAAACTCTCCGCCCCAGATGACGAGCGTGTCCTTGAGCATGTCCCGCCGCTTGAGATCCTCGAGCAAGCCGGCGATGGGCTTGTCCGTCTGAGCGCAGTTCTCCCCGAGAGCCGATTCGATATTCGCGTGCTGATCCCAGCTCCCATGTCCCAGTTCGATAAAGCGAACACCCGACTCCGCAAAACGCCGAGCGAGCAGGCACTGCTTCCCAAATCCATCGGTATTCTCCTCACCAATGCCATACAAAGCGAGCGTCTCCTCCGACTCCCTGGCGAAGTCCATGACATCGGGAACCGTATCCTGCATCCGAAAAGCGAGCTCGTAGCTTTCGATCGCACCCTCGACCAGCGACGCATGCTGTTCCCTCCTCAGCTTCTCGCGATTCAGCGCATGGATGAGATCGACCTGGAGTCTCTGCTGGGCCTTGGTGAGGGATTCGTTTCGGAGATTATCCAGCCCCTCGTTGTTCTCTTCTCCCCGTCGGCGCCGATCGACGGGACGGTTGCGTTGGCTGCTATCGGTGACCGAAATCCTAGTGCCCTGGAAAGCGGCCGGGAGAAAGGCACTTCCGAAGTTCTGCGTTCCCCCCACCGAGGTCGGAGGATTGATCGAGACAAACCCGGGCAGACTTTCATTCTCCGTACAGCGACCACGCCCCCATTGAGGGGCGAACGAACTGGAAACTGCCCGTGTGCATTTGGAGAAACGCCTGCGCGTGATTCGGTTGATCGCAATGCATCCCACGGAGAAGGCAGAGATCGTCGGCATGACGCGAGAGATGGGGAAAGGCATCTGAAATCCAGAGCCCACTCTGCCCGTGTTGTTGAAAATCCCAGAGCGAAGGCATCAGGCTCGATCCGGCGTATCGCGAGTTCTTTCCCGCATCCGCCGTCAGCCGAGGCTTGTAATCGAAGGTATCGAGGTGGGAAGGACCTCCTCGCATACAGAGAAAGATGACCCGCCTGGCGCGAGGAGCAAAGTGTGTTGCCTTGGGTGCAAGGGCGCTTTCATTGGCGCGAGCGGACGCGGAGAGCGCCTGGAAAGCAAGGTAACCAAATCCCGCAGAAGACGTCCGCAACATATCGCGTCGCGAAACCGAGGGTAACGGCGAACAGGAGAAGGGTGAGGAAGTCATGGCAGTCTAGTCGAGAACTTGAAACTCCGCCGAGCAAAGCAAGGCATGGCAGTAGGCGGTCAGCGCATCG
>JASFWU010000062.1:0-10909 GCA_050049035.1 Akkermansiaceae bacterium
AGCGTGACGAGAGTTTGTCCCTTTTGAACGAAGTCGTTGTTTGAAACGGCCCAGGCCGCCACCGTTGCCGAAGTGATCGATTCTCCGGCTGCCGGAACAATGATATCGACTGTTTCACCGGTCGCTCCCCCACCCGTTGGTGCGGCAGGTGCCGGCTCAGGCACCGGCGTTTCAGCTGCAGGAGCGCTTTCGGCTGCGGCGCCTTCGGCAATGAGGCCAATCACGGTTCCGATGGCCACTTCCTCACCTTCGGGCACGGAAATGGTCACGGTTCCAGCGACGTCAGCCTCCAGTTCACTGGAAACCTTGTCCGTCTCGAGGGTCACGAGGGTTTGACCCTTTTGCACGGCATCCCCGTCGGCGACATGCCAGCGCGCGACGAGCGCCGAGGTCACGGATTCTCCGACAGGTGGAATGGTAATTTGATGGGACATGATGGGTTAAACTGAAAATGCTTCTTCGCAGAGCATCTTTTGCTCGCGTTTGTGAACGGCCTTGGAACCGGTCGCCGGGCTGGAGGCGCGATCGCGACCTGCGTAGCGGACGGTCTTCCCGGTGAGCTTGTCGAGCCGTGGCTGCATGAATGACCACGCGCCCATGTTGAGCGGCTCTTCCTGGCACCAGACGAACTTGGAGGCCGAGCGATACGGGCTGATGATTTGAGAGATTTTCTCGGTGTGCAAAGGGTAGAGCTGCTCGATGCGAACGATGGCTGCATTCTTGATGCCGTGCTCTTCGCGGTAGGCCAAAAGATCGTAGTAAACCTTGCCGGAGCAGAACACCACGCGGGAGACGTTTTCCGGTTTGTCGAATTCGAAGGGATCCGGCAAAACCTCCTGGAAGCTTGAGTCATCCAAGAAGTCCTCGACTTGCGAAACCGCACGTGGATTGGTGAGGAGACTCTTCGGGGTCATCACGACCAAAGGCTTGCGGGTGGCCGAGTGTTTCTGACGGCGAAGGGCATGGAAATACTGTGCGGGAGTCGAGAAATTCCCCACAATCATGTTCTTTTCGGCACAAAGTTGGAGGAACCTTTCGAGTCGGGCACTGGAGTGCTCCGGGCCCATTCCCTCGTAGCCATGAGGAAGCAGCATCACGAGTGAGCTCGGAGTCTGCCATTTGGATTCGGCCGACGAGATAAACTGGTCGATGAGCACCTGGGCCCCGTTGGCAAAGTCCCCGAACTGGGCTTCCCACATGATGAGCATGTTGGGACATCCCAGGGAGTATCCGTAATCGAAACCAAGGACCGCGGCCTCCGAAAGGAGACTGTTGTAGACGCAGAATCGCTCCTGGTCCTCGCTCAGATTCCGCAGCGGCATGTAGCGCTCGCGGGTTTCATAATCATAAAAAACAGCATGACGGTGGCTGAAGGTGCCCCGACGACAATCCTGCCCGGAAAGACGGACCGGGAAGCCTTCCATCAGAAGTCCGCCGAACGCAAGCGCCTCCGCAAACGCCCAGTCAAAGGGCCCGCCTTTTTCGAGAGCTTCGACCCTCCGGGGCACAAAGCGCTTGGCCAGAGTTGGATGAAGTTGGAAACCATCGGGGACCGAGGTGAGAACTTTTCCGATGTGTTGAAGACGATCGAGGGAGATCCCGGTGACCACAGGTTCATGCGAGTATGGCGGCTGGGCTTCGGCGGTTGATCCGGTGTAAACGCTCAGGTTTCCTGCCTGTTCGTTTTTGCGCATCTCTTCAAGCTGGGCATCGAGCTCGTTCCAAATCTGGTCGTGTACCTCCTGGCCTTCGCCCACGGTCATGACGCCCGAGGCGACCAATTCGTCGAGGAAAAGCTGGCCGGCCGTCTTACGGCCTTCGATCTTGCGATAAATGTGCGGTTGGGTGAAGGCGGCCTGATCGGTCTCGTTGTGCCCCTGGCGGCGGTAGCAGTACATGTCGATAACGACATCGCGTCCCCAGACCTGGCGGAACTCCAGTGCAAACTCGGCAGCCCAGATCAGCTCTTCGGGACGCTCTCCGTTCACATGAAGAATGGGGGCCTCGATCATCTTGGCGACATCAGTGGCGTAGGATGAAGAACGGGCGTCCTCCGGCATGGTGGTGAAACCAATCTGGTTATTGACCACGAGATGAATGGTTCCTCCGGTCCGGTAGCCTTCGAGCTGGGACAAGTTGAGCACTTCCGCGACCGGCCCCTGCCCTGCCATCGCGGCATCGCCGTGAATGAGGAGAGGCATCACCGCCTTGCGATCAGTTTGAGCCCCGTCGTCTCCGGTGAGTCGTTGACGCGCCCGCGCCTTTCCTTCGACGACAGGATTGACGGCCTCAAGGTGGCTCGGGTTGGCAGCGAGACTGACGCGGACCTCCCCGTCTTCGAGCTTACGGACTTTTTCGTAACCGAGGTGATATTTGACATCACCATCTCCTGCGACCAGATCCGGCACGTAGTTCGGAGTGAATTCGTAAAGGAGCGTCGAGATCGACTTCTTCACGAAGTGAGCGAGGACGTTGAGGCGCCCCCGGTGGGCCATGCCCATTTCGATTTCCTTCACTCCCGAAGCGGGACACTTTTCGAGGATGCGATTCAGAAGAATCATCAATCCCTCACCCCCTTCGAGCGAGAAACGCTTTTCACCGAGGAATTTCTTTCCAAGGAAGCTTTCAAAAAGCTCGGACTCCATCAACCAGCGCAGTGCCTTGCGGGCGTCCCCGGGTGCAAGAGGGGGGGCGCTCACCTTGTCTTCGATGCGACGCCGGATCCAGTTGCGCACCTGGGTGTTGTGAATGTGCATGAACTCGAAGCCAACCTTGCCGGAGTAGGTCTTTTTGAGTTCCGCTTCGAGGTCCCGGAGCTTGATCGCTTCGCCCTCGCGGAAAAACTGGCTGTTGGCCTCGCGGTCGAGATCGGCATCAGTAAAGCCAAAGCTTTTGAGTTCGAGTCGCGGATTGATCGAACCTTGCTCTTCGAGTGGATTGATATGAGCCTGGGTGTGTCCCAGGGTCCGGTAGTTGTAGATCAGGCTGACCACCTTGCCGCGGAAGGCCAGCTGGTCCTCTGAGAGTGGTTGATCACTCGCAGCGGTTGCTCCACCCGCAGGCTGTCCGTTCGGACCACCCTTCTTGGGCGTGGTTGAGCCAAGTTCAAATCCTTCAAAAAAGGCCGCCCAATGGTCATCAACCGACCGTGGATCGGCGCTCCATTGAGCGTATTTTTCGTCCAGAAGAGCAGCATTCAGCCGGGGCGAGATGTGGGAAGACATTTTTGAATTGGGACGACGTTATTCGCGAAACAGCGAGATTCGGGCTTGGAACGGCTCGAACATTGCCGTTAGGTAATCCCCACACCTCCGCGAGTCAACCCGCACCAACGATTCTTCATCAAAAAAATCGCATGATCGAGATTTCCAATCTCACCAAGTTCTATGGCCGTCATAAGGCGGTCAACGAAATCTCCTTTGAAGTCAACCAAGGGGAGATCGTCGGCTTCCTCGGACCCAACGGTGCCGGCAAGACCACGACCCTCCGGATGCTCACCGGATTTCTCCCTCCGTCCTCCGGTGCGGCCCGGATTGCCGGCAAGGATATCTTTCGCGAATCACTGGAGGTCCGGAAGCGCATTGGCTACATGCCGGAGAATGTCCCGCTTTACACCGACATGCGCGTCCGGGAATACCTGCGATTCCGCGGCTCCATCCGGGGGCTTTCGGGCAGCCGTCTCCGGAAACGGCTCGGCGAAGTGATGGAGATCTGCGGCCTGACCGATGTGCGCCGCAAGATGATCAAGACTCTCTCCAAAGGATACCGCCAGCGGGTCGGTCTGGCCGACGCTCTCATCCACGAGCCTTCCCTCCTCATTCTCGACGAACCGACCAACGGGCTCGATCCCAACCAGATCCGCGCGATTCGCCAGCTCATCCAAAATCTGGGCGAAAAACATACCATCCTTCTCTCCACCCACATCCTCAGTGAGGTTGAAATGACCTGCAACAAGGTCGTGATCATCGATGAAGGCTCGGTGAAGGCTGCCGATACTCCCGAGAATCTGGTCAATCAGATGCGCCGGGCCGGTCGTGTCACCATCGAACTCAAGGCCCACAAGGACATCGTGGAGCCACTGATCGGGGAATTCGATGAAGTCACCCGCGTGGTCGGCGAATCAATGAGCGACGGCTGGAATCGTTTTACGGTGTTTGCCGCACCAAAAACCGACACCCGCCTCAAGATTGGAAACCTGGCGCAGGAAAAGAACTGGCCCATCCGCTCGCTTAGCCGAAAAACGGGAACCCTCGAGGAGGTGTTCGTGGAACTGACCCGCAAAGACTAACCCGAAACCCGCATGCGCATTTTTCGAATTCTCTATTTCAAGGAGCTGCGGTCCTACTTCCTCAGTCCCTTCGGTTGGCTTGTCATCGCCTTCGCGGGATTGGTTCAAGCCTTCATTCTTACGGGAACAATCAAGCAGTTTGCCGATGAAGCCCAAGGAGAAAGCCTGGTCTTCATGGTCTTCAATTCCCCCTTCTTTTGGTTCTATTTTCTCATCCTGTTTCCCGTGCTCACGATGAGGCTTTTTTCAGAAGAATCGCGATCAGGCACCCTCGAGGGTCTTTTGACCGCCCCCTTGCGCTCATGGCAGGTTGTTTTGTCGAAATTCAGCGCCGCCTACACCACGTTCATGACTCTCTGGGTTCCCGCTCTGATTCACTTCTATCTTTTTACCAGTCTCACTGATGTTCCGCCACCTTTCACCTGGGCCGAAGTGGCGGGGGCGATGACTGGAGTTGCCATGATGGGGCTCCTTTTCACTGCTTTTGGCTGCCTTGCCTCAGCATTGACTTCGAGCCAAATCATCGCGGCAATCGTCTGCACCGCTATCCTCATCGTGCACTTTCTTCTGGGCCTGATTCCCAGTCAATATTCCAGCCAACTCGACGTCGCACAGTTTTTCAACTTCATGGGCTCGCAAAACCACATGAGGGATTTCGCACGGGGCCTGATCGACACCCGCCCGATCGCCTATTACCTGTCCACCACTTTCTTCATCCTGCTCGTCACCTATCATCTTTTTGATTTCCGACGTTGGAAGCCCTGATCCCACCCAGCCATGGCCGAAACTGAAACAAACTACCGAATGGCTCCGCCACCCCAACCGGTCAAACGGATGGGGACAGGATTCCGCGCAATCCTCCAACTCGTTTTCGGGTTTCTCTCCCTCGTTTTCGTCTATTACCTCGCCCTCAACTACCACACGCGGAAAGATCTCACCGCAGATGGAAGATTCACCCTCTCAGAGCGCACCGACAACCTTCTCGCCTCTTCTCCCCTGCAAGAGCGCGATGAGCCGGTAAAGATCATCGCGGCCATGCGCAAAACCTCCCCACACTACCCGCGACTCCAACCAGTGATTGACGAATACCAACGTCTCTCCAAAGGTAAAGTCGTTGTCGAGCACCTTGATCCGATTCGCGATGGGAACCGGGCCCTCGAGATTCAGAACAACTACGGTGGCATCCTTCCGAGTAAACTCTTTGAGGAAGACATCTTCATCATTGATGCCCGAACCGGATCAGATGCCAACTCGATCGAACCTTCAATCTCGGTCGCAAGTCATCTACGCTACCTTCCGGTCAGCGAATTGGTGGTCTCGAGAGACGTCCAGGTCACCAAGACGGGCAAGAAAGCACGACAGGTGATCGGGTACCAGGATGAGGACCTCATCACCTCCATGATCCAATCGGCCGTCGAAGGACTCCCCCGCATCATGTATCTCGTGCAGGATAAAAGCGACCTCGAAGTCACCGCTGCAGGATCTCCCCTGCAAGTCATCACCGAAGCACTTATCAAACAGAACATCCTTCTTCGGGCTCTCAACATTTCGCAGGTCGACAAGATTCCCGACGACGCCGAAGGCCTCGTCATTGTCGCGCCGGAATACGACTTCGAGCCAAAGGACATCCAGGTTCTGGAGGACTACTGGAATCGCCCCTCCTCCTCAATCATCACCTACCTCAATCCAGCCTCCCGCCTGGTCAATCTCAACGCCTTCCTCCGCCAGAATGGAGTCACTCCTCGCGACGACCGAATCATTCGGACTCGCAATGGCCGCACCGAAAGTCAGGTTCTGGCAACCTTTACTTCAGGCGCTGGGCTTGGAGTCAATGGCAGTTTGGAGAGCAAGTCAGTGGCCTTCGATGGTCGCGTGGGTAGTCTCGAGGTCCGGGAAGGAGCTGAAGACCTCGCCTTGAAGCGAATCCAGCCATACAGCTTGATCGAGGCCGCCCCGGGCTTTTGGGGTGAAACCAGTTACCGGAAGGCAAATCCCAAATACGATGATGACTCCGACTACAGCGCACCCCTTGCCATTGGAGCCGCCGTCATCCGGGGAAACGCAAACTCGGACAACACCGCGCCTGATATCTCCAAAATGGTGGTGCTCTCCACCAGCGATTTTCTTGAGCCACGACGGCTTGGAAACGAACAGCTCGACTTCATCAAGAATTCAACCGACTGGTTGCTCGGGCGCGAGGAACTCATTGGGATCGGTCCGCGCGCCATTCAGATGAGAAAGCTCAACCTGATCAAGGAAGAGATGGGCTTCATGAGCAACGTCATCATTTTCTTCATCCCCGCCGGATTTTTCCTGCTCGCCATGTTTGTCTGGAACGCCCGTCGCGCGTGATTCCATCCCGTCATGAAACTGCTTCCCACTCTCCTTGTCTCGCTGGTGACCGTGGCCCTCGGGGTTCTCGCAGTCCTTCAGCAGGTGCGAGGGAACCTTGATTTCATCTTTGGCTCCCCTCCGCTCGAAGCCGGAAAGCGGCTCTATCAATTCAGCCCCGACCAGGTCGGACGCATTCAAATCACCAATTCCGACGGCACGAGCGCCGAGGTGGTGAAAGCAGACAACACCTGGATGCTCACCTCACCCTGGAAAGACTTCGCCGATGCCCGGACCGTTAAATCGCTCATCGACTTCTCAGCCAAGCTGCAGATTGAAGATGTCATTGATCGGGATGACGTCGACGACATGGCTGACTACGGACTCAAAAAAGACCGGATCGAAGTTCGGCTCTTTGACACGGCAGGCCAACCGCTTTGTCATTTTCGACTCGGCCGCTACACCACCTGGCGCAGCTTTGACCCGGAACTCAAGCCGCAGGACCCTACCAAGAAGCCTCCCAGTTTCCCCACCCTCATTGTACACCCGGCCGAAGAGGGCCTCCGCGAACACCTCTACGTCTGTGCGGACTTTGCCAATCCGGCCTTACGCACCATCCCAATCCGCGATCTCTTCGTCAACGGCCTCCGCACCTTTCGCGACCACCGCCTTTTTTACCTCGCTCCTTCCCTCGCTTCACGCATCACTCTCAAGGAGGGAAACTCCGAGATCATCCTGAGTCGCGGGTCCTCCGGAAAAGACACTCCGTGGCGCCTTGAGAAACCCTTCCAACTTGCCAGCAACGAAAAAGCGATGACCCAACTCATCAATGGCCTCTCGGCCATTCAGGCGGCAGCCGTCGTCGACAGGTCGGCCCTCACCCTTCCTCCCCCCGACCCGGGAAACATCGCCTTCTCCGTCAGCATTGACTATTTCAAGGAGGGGTCGGAACCCATTACCGCCTCTTTCTATCCCCCGGAAAACGACACGGCCAAGGTTGTCTCGGTTGTTGTTTCAAGCGGAGGAAAGCAACGGGATGCCATTCTTCGAGTTCCCCACGGAACAGGCTCGCAACTCGCAGCGCTCCCCCGGGATGTTAATTCGCTACGCAGCCGCACCATGACCGCGATGCAGGTTCGTGATGTCAAATCGATTGACCTCCGCGACCCCGCAGGCCGGACCGTCAGCCTCAATCTCGAGCAAGACCCGCATGAGCGCGCTGCCCGCTGGCACGCCACCGTTTCCCGTGAAAACAGCCCCAAGGATGTTCCGGTTGTCTTTAAAGGCCCCGCAAACACCAAGCAGGTTTTTGAGTTCTTCGAGGCACTCTTCAAGGATGAGGTCCTGAGCTTTACGAACGACGCCGCCACCTCTCCCGAAACCTATGGCCTGCATCAACCTGTTCGCCGCATCACCATCACCCCTCGCAAGGGGAAGCCGGTCGACTATGTGATCGGAGACCGCATCGCACTGAAATACTATGCCCGTCGTACTCCCAACGGACGGGCGGTTGAAATCTCCGAAGAAGCCTGGATTGCCGCCCGAAAGGGGGAACCCCACCCACAGCTGAACGCTGTCGCCTCGCCAACTACCGATCTCGATACTCCCCCCACCGGCCTCGAGTTCTTTGGCCTCGACCGTCCTGAAGTCGTCGAACTTGAGGACACCACGCTCCACCTTGGCAAGGTAAACAGCCGCCTCTTTTATGCCAACCGGCTCGATGCCAAGGGTCAGCCCAGCCCGCATGTGGTGGAAATCGCCCCGGAACAATTGGCCAAAATGCCCCTCGCCGCATACCTCTGGAGGGGCGAACGCCTTTGGAACATCAATCGCTTTGAGATCAATGGCCTGAAGATCAAGAAACGCGGACAGCCCATGCTGGAGCTATCCTACAAGTTCTACGAGCCAAAACCCTGGAGTGCCACCCAGGGAGCCAGAGATGTGACCGCGCTCCTCAACACCCACAAGGCCGAGAAGCTCCTCAAAAAGCTGACTGACATCGAAGTCCAAAGTTGGCTCGGACCCATCGCCGATAACGCCGCCGACAATCTGATCGACCCCAGTCTCACGATTACCATTGTGATCGAAAACATGTCGGACGATGGAAAATCCGTGGGAAGGGTCATCCGCGAACTGAAGCTTGCCGAAGTGGTTCGCGGCCCCGCCAACCGGTTCTTTTTTGGAAAGAGCACCTCGCTCCCCGATTATTTCCTGATCGATGATGCCACCCATCAACGGCTTTCCGTTGATTTGCTTGAGGAATAAGGACGCCCCTAAAGCTGCTTTCGAATCACGAGGGAGTCCCTGCCGCTCGCCTCCAGCTTTTCCCTCCTGACGCCGGGAATCATCGAAGTTGAACAAAGCTCGTACTCCAGCGATCCGGTAAAATAGTCCACGGCGCGGTTGCTCAGGGCAAAGATCCAAGGCAATCCAAGTTCACGAGCTCTTTCCTCGGCTGCCCGCACCAATCTCGCTCCATAGCCCTGGGCTCCGTGGCTTTGCTTGACGTAAAGGCAGGCCACCTCGCCACAAGACGGGTTCTCGTAGAGATGAAGTGCGACACAGCCCACCACGTTGCCATCCACGGTCATCACCAGAAAATCATCCAGTCGGCTTTCGATCTCTTCATAAGACCTGGGAACCAAATGAGCATCCCGCATGGATCGCCCGACCATGGCAAGCAGCTCGGAGATATCATCGGGCGCGATGGGACGGATGGAAAGATAATCATCCGCGTAGACCATGACCCCGACCCCTTCATTCGAAAAAAGCTCGTCCATCAACACTCCCTGATGCCGTTCGTCGAGAAGGTGGACACGGGGAATACCGAGGGCGCAGATCTCCGCCGCCCGCTGCAGCAAACCTGCATCCTTCCCATTCCAGGCTAGCGCTGCTTCCCGGGAGAGAGCATTGCCCCCGGCCACTTGTCCGGGCCTCAGTTCCAGCAACTTGAATGCTCCCAGATTGATGCAAAATTGAATCACCTCCTCATTCATCAAACCGGCATCGGGACTCTCAACCACGGCCAGCTGACCACGGTCAAGGATCGCTTGCACTTCCTCCAGGTCGAGCGATGTGCCCTGCCAGCGGATTCCTCCATCAATGAACAACTGGTCGGGCCGGGACCCCTCCGCCCCGGCCGAGATCACCACCAGCCTCACCCCGACTTGTTGAAGCGCAAGAAGGTCCAGAAGCATCTCCGCCATCGCCAGTTCCGGCATGCGGGCCGCGTCCATGATCACCACAAAGACCTTCCCCCGAAACGAGGGAACGTATTGCAGAATCGCGCGGACGTCACTTTGCACGGCTCCAATCTGCAAAACCGCGGGTCAAACGCAAGCGAGTCTTGACCTGATGGTTCCCACCGGAAAAGCCCATGATCAAATGCCAGAGTCCGCCCCTTTTTCCTTTGCCTCCCGCGCGCTTTCCTCAATCCTCCGCCCCGTCATGGCCAAGCCCAAATCCGCAATCACCCCGACCCGGTCCGAGAACTTCCCTGAATGGTATCAGCAGGTTGTTCGAGCCGCCGATCTTGCCGAGAACTCGGAAACCCGAGGATGCATGGTGATCAAACCGTGGGGGTTTGCCATTTGGGAAGCGATCCAACGCGATCTCGATTCACGCTTCAAAGCCACCGGACACCAAAACGCTTACTTCCCCCTTCTCATTCCCCTTTCCTATCTTGAGAAGGAAGCGGAACACGCCGAAGGCTTCGCGACCGAGTGTGCCGTGGTGACCCACCATCGCCTCGAAGCGGAGAAGGATGAGAACGGGAAGACCAAAATGGTTCCCACCGGGAAGCTCACCGAGCCCTACGTCATCCGCCCCACTTCCGAAACAATCATCGGCGCGGCTTTTTCCCGTTGGACCGAATCCTACCGCGATCTTCCCCTGCTCATCAACCAATGGGCCAACGTGATGCGTTGGGAAATGCGTCCCCGTCTTTTCCTGCGCACCGCTGAATTCCTCTGGCAGGAAGGACACACCGCTCACGAGACGAAGGAGGAAGCTCTCGAAGAGACCCATATGATTCATCAACTGTACGCGGACACCTTGCGCGATCTCCTAGCCATTCCCGTGATCATGGGTGAGAAGACGGAGGCCGAGCGATTCCCCGGTGCCGAAAGCACTCTCACCGTTGAAGCCATGGTGCAGGACAAGAAAGCCATCCAGGCTGGCACCTCACACTATCTTGGACAGAATTTCGCCAAGGCCCAGAACATCACTTTTGTGGATCGCGAAAACAAAGAGCAGTTCGTGCACACCACCTCCTGGGGCGTTTCCACCCGC
>JASFWU010000344.1:0-3305 GCA_050049035.1 Akkermansiaceae bacterium
CGGGCTGAACGATGCCGGGCGCGAGTATCCAATGAAGGAGCTATCGGCGGGGTTGTTTTTCGAAGCCTTCAATTTTCCGGCCGACCACGAGGCCCGCAAGACTCCGGGCGTGTATCATTCAAAAATGCTGGGACCGAAAGGCAAACGTGTTCAGGTCATCATGCTCGATACCCGTTACTTCCGAAGCCCGCTGCCCAAGAAAAAGATCAATCGTCGTTCAACCTACATTCCCCAAACCGGACCCGGCACCACGATGCTGGGCGAGGCCCAGTGGAAGTGGCTCGAAGCGCAACTCAAGAAGCCAGCCGAACTTCGCCTGATCGTCAGCTCGATCCAAATCCTCGCCACCGCCCATCGTTTTGAAAAATGGGGCAACATGCCGAAGGAACGCGCCCGCTTCTTTAATCTTCTCTCCAAGACCAATCCTGTTCCAACGGTTCTCTTCAGTGGCGATCGACACTTGGCTGAAGTTTGCTGTCTCCAAAAAAACAAATCCAAGCTGCCCTTTGATCTCTACGAAATGACCGCGAGCGGGATGACTCATGCCGGTGCGCCGGACGATCCGGACCCTCTTCGAGTCAAGGGAACCTACACCCGGAAGACCAACTACGGTCTGATCGACATCGAGTGGGAGGGTCGAAAACCTCTCGTCACCCTCACCATCAAGGCGGCGACCGGGGAACCGCTGACCTCGACCAAGGTCGCGTTTTAGAGCCCGTATTTTTTGAGGAGACTCTCCTCCACCACCTCGATCTCGGTGCCCATCTGGGTCTTGCGGAAGATCAAAGGCTGGGCCTTATCAAAGACGCGGATGCATCCAAAACTGCAGCGTGCCCGCTTTGGAAATTTTCCAATGTGCATGCCCACACCATCCCAGGTCAGACGCATCCAATACGGCATTTCGGTCCCCTCAAACTCACACCCTTCGGGCATCGGTCCCTCCAGTTTCCAGGACTTTTCCAACACCACCTCGCGGGTCTCAATATTGACAATCTTGCCGTAGCGGTTGGATCTTTTGTTTTCCATGCGCTCGAGAACCGGAAAGACTCCGACCGGGGTATCCTTTCCCGGAACACCGGTGGAAACATCAGTCTCAAGAATGGCCTTCCCCTTTCCATTGAGTAGCCAAGCCTTCTGGTCCCACAGAGAAACCTTGATGGAGGTCTCCTCCGGCTTGGCCAGCGCATAGCCGATGAACTTGCGGGAATACCCCGGACCATCGGACGAACCACAGGAAATCAAAAACAAGGAGAAGAGAAGAACGGCGAGAGCTTTCATGATATCGCACCGCCGCCACCATCCAAAAAACAGCCGTTTCTGTCCGCAAAATAAGTTCACCCAGGCTTACTCCGGCAAATCCCGCTGCAAGAATCTGCTCATACTCATCTGGCGAAAAGTCACCTTCAGGACCAATCATCAAGACGATCTTGTCGACCTGCGAAAGAGCCTCAAGCGAGTCACGAAACGGTTTCACTTCGGGTAGCAGGGCCCCAACAAAGCGATGATTCCCCTCTTCGAGCTGTCCCAGATAACCGGTGAGATCGAGAGGCCGGGCGACTTCGGGAAGATGATTTTGACCGCACTGCTTGCAGGCCTCCACGATGGTCCGCTGCCACTTCTCCCGCTTGCTCTCAGCCTCTGCATCGTCAAACCGCACATTTCCCTGGGCGCTCATCAAGGGCTGGATTTTCGACACTCCCATCTCCACGGCCTTTTGCAAAATGAAGTCGAAGCTTTTCCCCTTTGGCACTCCCACAGCGATTTCGATCGCGGGCGACGGGACCTTTGACTGTTCGCTCGAGAGGAGTTCCAGATGAACCTCCGACTTGGAGGCAGAAACAATGCGGGCTACTCCTTCACGACCCGCTCCGTCGAAGACGACGATCTCATCGCCTTCCTTCTTTCGCATGACCCGGACGCAATGATGAGCTTCATCTCCACGTAAAACCGGAGCAGTGCCCCAGTCTTCGGGATTGATGACAAAGCGGTCCATCAAGTGATGGTCTAAAGATCAAAAAACCTCTTCGCCTTCTCCAGGAACGATTCCTGCATCGGTGAGTTCTTCTCCCCAATCGACTCGGTGAAGGCCTGCAGCTTCTCCTTCTGCTCGGCAGTCAAACGAGTGGGGACCTCGACCTGCACCTCAACATGAAGATCGCCTTTGCCACGACCATTCAAGGTGGGCATTCCACGATCGCGAAGGCGGAAGGTCGTTCCTCCCTGGGTGCCAGCCGGGATCTTCATGGTGGCACTTCCGGTCAGAGTGGGCACTTCGAGTTCGCCGCCGAGAGCAGCGATCGAAAACGGAAGGGGCACCTGGCAAAAGAGATCATCTCCATCCCGCTCAAAGACATCATGCTCGCGGACGTGCAGGAAAACGTAGAGGTCACCCGCCGGCCCTTTTCGTATTCCGGCATCACCTTTACCCGTGGAACGCAAGCGGGTGCCGTCGTCAACCCCCGCAGGGATACGAATCTTTACCCGCTCGCTGGCCTGCTTGCGACCATCGCCATTGCAATCCGGGCAAGGATCGGAAATCACCTGTCCGGAACCTCGGCACTCCGGACAGGTCACCTGTTGGATAAAGATGCCCCGCTGTTGCCCCATCACTCCGCGTCCGCCGCAGGTTTGGCAGGTTTTTACGCCGCCACTACCAGACTTCGAACCACTCCCTGAGCAGGTCTCGCAGGTGACATACTTTTCAATCTCGAGCTCTTTCTCGATCCCTTCGGCCGCTTCTTCGAGCGAGATTTCCAGATCGTAGCGCAGGTCACTTCCCCGCTTTTTACCGGAAGGATCGCGACGTCGGCCGCCTCCTCCGAAGAGGTCATCAAACATGCTGCCACCGCCTCCGCCTCCGAAGACCTGGCTGAAGATATCCATGGGATCGTGGAATCCACCGCGGCCACCGCCGCCGCCTCCGTTTTTGAAGGCCGCGTGTCCATAGCGGTCGTATGCAGCGCGCTTTTCCTCGTCGCTGACGACCTCGTAGGCTTCCCCGATTTCCTTGAATCGTTCCTCCGCTTTGGGATCGTCCGGATTCTGATCCGGATGATGCTTCATCGCCAACTTTCGATAAGCCTTCTTGATGTCGCTTTGAGAAGCATCACGTGACACTCCCAAAACTTCGTAATAGTCACGTTCAGCCATTACTCTGCCGCCTCCCCGGTTTCAGATTCCTCAGCCGGACTTGCGTCGGGACCTTTCGCGACGATGACCGCAGCCGCCCGCAAGAGCCGGTCGTGCAGGACATATCCTTTCCGCTTCACGAAGAGAATCTCACCAGCTTCCGCCCCTTCCTTTTC